>JBIOHA010000293.1:0-3462 GCA_044448625.1 Chitinophagales bacterium
ATTGCACATAATCTGTCAAAAATGATGAAAATACCCTATCAAAAACTTGATCTGCCAGGTTTTGAACCAAAAATATATTTGAACTAACCAAAACCTATTAGAATTAAAAAAGTCTTAGATCCGAAGCTTTGAGACAGCCTCTATTTAACCGAATATACCCGCTTAACCTGCAACAACTTTCCGTTAATTTCCACCAAGCGGTTGCAATTGCTTATCAATACGCTTATTTTTGGAACCTAAAATTTTTAAACCACAACTGATGAAAAATAATTTACTCCTTTGTTCGCTTTTGATGCTTGCTAATCATTTATTCGCCCAGCTTGCAATTCCTTCTTTGGGTAGTCCGGTAATTGTTGATTTTACAGGTTTTGCCGGGGCGGGTTTCCAGCCGGGTGGCGGAGTGGGTATGCTCAATTCCAATGAGTGGAGCGCTACCGGTTTTAGTGATGGCGATGTCGTTTTTGGTGCAACAGCAACTACCGGCGATTTTGCCCGCGGATCAACAATGGGCCTCGTTACCACCGGCGGAATTTATGGTGTTGATATTGCCGGCAACCAGGGGTTGATGGTGCAGCCGATCTCAGATGATTTTACTCCCGGAAGTTTTATTCTTAAAACAGAAAACACTTCGGGTTTGGATATCGGCCAAATAGATATTGCTTATACGATTTATGTTTTAAATGATGCGGCGAGAGCAAACAGTTTTAATTTTTCTTATTCTTATGATAATGTTTCCTATACGCCGGTTCCGTCGCTCGACTATGTTTCTCCCGAAGCAATTGATCTTACACCATATATTACTTTAAGATCCGGATCACTTATCGGGTTGACCATCGGTGCCGGAGATGTTTTTTATTTGAGATGGACGGGTGATGATGTAAGCGGTGCTTCCAACAGAGATGAATTTGCTTTGGATGATATTTCAATTACGGCAAATGCACCTGTTGCCACTCCTGTTGTTTCCTTTAATGTTGCATCAATGAGTATTGCTGAAACCGATGGTGATGCGGATTTTATTTTATCCGTTACTGAAACAACTGATTGCACTATGCATCTCTCATGGGCAGGTACTGCAACAGAAGGGTTAGATTATACTTCAGGTGTTTTACCAACTTTAATTTTTGCAACAGGAGAAGCAATAAATGCTTTTTTGAGTATGAGTATTATCGATGATCTGCTCGATGAACCTGATGAAACAATTACGGTTCAGGTGGATGATGTTTCAGGTGCCTGTGTATTAGGAACACCATCTTCAATAACAATTACAATTCTTGATGATGAAATTACACCACCACCGGTTTATACTGTTCATGATATTATTGATGTTAGCGCTGAAGATGTAGATGGTAACGCCATATCCGATGGCGAATTAGTTGACCTTACAGGAATTGTTTACGGAATTAATACCTGGGATGGCGGTTTGCAATTTACATTGATTGATGAAACCGGCGGAATTAGCGTATTTAGTTTTTCAAATACATTTGGTTATACTGTTTTGGAAGGAGATGAAGTAAATATTCAGGGAGAGATAACTCAATTTAATGGACTGACAGAAATTGAACCTGATACTTTAATTTTTATTGATGGAGGGAATACATTAAAGACTCCAACTGAAGTAACTGGATTAAATGAATCAACGGAATCAGATCTTGTAGAAATTGAAAATTTAGAATTCGTAGATATTGCTCAATGGCTAGGTGATGGAACCGGCTATAATATTGAACTTACAGATGGAATAAATATTTATACAGTAAGGATTGATGATAATTGTGAGCTGTCAACTATGCCTGCACCAGGGTTTAATCCATTGGGTTATGTTGTGAATGTGAGAGGAATCGGCGGACAGTTCGATACAGGAGAACCTTATTTGGATGGATATCAAATCGGACCTCGATATGCCTCGGATTTAGAAGTAATTACAATTTTAGAAGTAAATAATTTCAATATGGGGCAATTCAAAATTTATCCGGTACCTGCAATCAAAAATTTAACAATAAGTGGTAATGAAATTATCCAATCAGTTGAAATAATAGGTCAACTCGGTCAAACTATTAATACCATCTCAATAAATAATTTCCAAAGTTCAATTGATGTTGGAAACCTGACTTCAGGATTTTACCATCTCAAAATAAAAACTGATTCCGGAATATTTTCCTCCAACTTCATTAAACAATAAACTAATTAATAATCTTTCAGGCTAAAAGCCTGAAAGATTCCTTCGCGTCTTTGCACCCTTAGCGTCTCTGCGCGAACCAAAAATGTCCAAACTCACCGCCTACACCAAAGCCTTCTTCAACCACGAAAATTATCACGGTTGGTTCAAAAGAAAAAAATTCTTCGAAGGCTGGTATTTTAAATTGGTCGACAAAACAGAGCAATATGCATTTGCATTTATACCTGGTATTGCCATGGATGAAAATGGCGGGCGACAATGTTTCATACAGGTGCTCGATGGAAAAAAAGTAACGGCGGCCTATCATAAATTCGATGCGTTTGAATTCCGGCCAAATGCAAAAAGATTTAAGATTAGAATAAAGGAAAATAGTTTTTCAACCAATCGCATTAAACTTGATCTCCCTGATATAAAAGGCCTTTTACATTTCACCGAACATTTTTTCTGGCCCAAAAAATTGTTTGCACCCGGAATAATGGGCTGGTATAGTTTCGTACCGTTTATGCAATGTTATCACCAGGTGGTGAGTATGAATTTTACAATCACCGGTATGCTCATCATCAATAATAAAGAAATTGATTTTACAGGAGGAAAAGGATATATTGAAAAAGATTGGGGCCGTTCATTTCCCAGCAGCTGGATATGGATGCAAACCAATCATTTCTCAAAACCTGCAACTTCATTTAAGTTATCGGTGGCAAAAATTCCATGGCTAACAGGCAGCTTTGTAGGATTTATTTGCGCATTCCTCCTGAAAAATAAATTAATAAAATTTGCTACCTATACTGGAGCAAAACTTAAAAAAGTGAAACTGGCGGGCGATAACATCGACATTATTATTGAAGATAGAAATTTTATTCTCACGGTAAATGCTGTTCAGGCTGAAGGAGCTGATCTGGCAACGCCTGTTTCAGGGCTAATGGAAGGCCGTGTTAAAGAAAGCATGAATGCCATTGTCAACATCAAATTATTCAGCAAAAAAGGAAATAAAATTATTTTTGAGGATACCGGCCGAAACGCCGGATTGGAAATTGCCGGTAAAACAAATGAACTCATCAACGCTGTTTAAATTATGCAACGCCTATTATTGATCATACTTTTAATTCCGATTCACTTATTTGCACAGGATAGTTTGGCCTATAGCGAATTCAGATTTACGCTGCTCGAAACAAATGGAAAAGATCTTGCCGGTGATGTGCTGGAAGCCACCGTAGCAAAAATTTCTGTTTCAGATACTTCCAACAAGGAATTGGATTATGTTTTCACAAAACTGGAATATTCTATAAAAG
>JBIOHA010000294.1:0-3427 GCA_044448625.1 Chitinophagales bacterium
AAATGTAGAAATTATTGAATTGATTCATTCAATTCGTGAAGGGATATTGAAATCTGCCAAGATGAAGTATGAGACTTACATAAACGCAAAAGTTGAGAAAGAATAATTTTAGGGATCTCCTTGACCTGTTTTGTCATCTTTATTTATCCAGTTTGCTGGGAAATTGATCATTTAATAAAGTTATAATATCGGCCAGTTAAGACACCGGCCAATATTATTAACAATGTTACTTCTGAATGATTAAGTTTTGGATATTATCTTCCATTTTAAGAAAGTAAACCCCACTGCTTAAATTTTCAATTGAAATTGTTTCATTAACATTTCCAGAAATAGAATTTATATTTTGGGAATGTATAAGTTCACCAAGAGAATTATAAACTTGTAAAAGATGCACACCTTCTTGTGTTCCATTGAGCGTTGATAATCCTGATAAAGATTGGAAAGATAAAGTGAATGTTCCATCATTAGGATTTGGATAAATTGAGAACGAATTTTCATCTGCAATTAATTCTTCTCCTTCCCTGCAAGGAACTGTTACCGTGATCACATTCGAGTTTTTAAAACAACCACTCGCTGTTTTTGTTACTCTGCATTTATAATTTCCTGCAATGGTGGCAATATAATTTGTTAATGTTGCACCACCAATTGCAATTGCTCCTTTATACCATTGATAAGTACATCCGCCAACAGGTGCTTCAGTTAATGTAACGGACCCGCCTGCACAAAATGTTGTTGCGCCGCCGGCGGAAATTGATGCTGATGGATTTTTATTTACTGTGACAGTAATTGTTGATGATGTCGCTGTACCACATGGAGATGTTGTGACTGCAGTATAATTTCCAGATTTATTTACAGAATATGTTGATGATGTTGCACCGAGAATATTAGATCCGTTCTTTTTCCATTGTACTGAAGTGCCGGAATAAGTTGCGGTTAATAAAACAGAACCGCCCTGGCAGAAAATTGTTGCGCCTCCGGCAGAAATTGAAATGGTTTCTGTAATTCCATCATCAATAATTCCATTGCAATTATCATCGAGGGTATTGCACGTTTCTGCAAAACAATCAGGTGCCATTTTAATAATCCAGTAGTCATCTGAATTTGCATCTATAATATCAAAATCATTTTCTGATTTGTCGCCGGATGCATCAGAAAAGGTTGTGCTTCCCAGGATATAACCTCCGTCAGTAGTGATATTGAGATCATATAAATAATCTTCATTGTTCCCTCCGATAGAATTTTGCCAAATGATATTTCCGCTATCATCTATTTTTACTAACCAAAGATCAATTCCTTGAGCACCCCCAATCATACAATTTTCAGTTTTGTCGCCAGATATGCCGGAACTGGAAATTCCCCCAATTAGATATTGCTCCTCAGAAATTTGCAGAATTCTATCTGGAGACTCGTCGTAAATACCGCCGATGGTTTTTTGCCAAATGATATTGCCGGTTGCATCCAGTTTTAATATCCAATAATCATCGCCACCTGTTGAGTTTTCTGTTTTATTATAACCAATATTGCTGTTTGAAAAACCGCATAAAATATAACCTCCATCTGTTGTTTGATGCAGATCTTTTAAATAATCACTTGCTCCTCCTTTAATCGTTTTTTCCCAGGTGATATTTCCTGAACCATCCAATTTAATAACCCAATAATCAGTTGAAATACTTGCCTCCGCTTTATCAGCTGAAATTCCGGATGTTGACTCGCCTCCAAGGATATATCCACCATCCGCAGTTTGTTCGATTGAGCGGAGTCCATCAGCACCATTTCCACCAATAGAATTTTGCCAGATGATATTTCCTGAACTATTGAGTTTTACAACCCAAATATCGTATGACCCATAACTCGCTTCAGTTTTGTCACCGGATAAACCCGAATAAGAATATCCACCTACAATATAACCTCCATCACTTGTTTGCTTTGTACAGATTGCATATTCCAAGCCCGACCCCCCAATAGTATTTTGCCAGACTATATTTCCAAAGGGATCAAGTTTAAGAATCCAATAGTCATAACTCCCTAATGAATTTTCAGTTTTATCTCCACTGATTCCCGATGAAGAGCCGCCCCCCGCGATATAGCCCCCATCAGTAGTTTGCTCGATAGAGTATAAAAAATCAGCGTTGGAACCTCCAATAGTATTTTGCCATAGTATGTTGCCTGCATTATCCAGTTTAATGATCCAGTAGTCATCCAGCCCATTCACAGGTTCAATTTTATCCCCGCTGATTCCCGATCTGGAATAACCACCCACAATATAACCACCATCGCTTGTTTCCTTAATAGCATTTAACTTGTCGGTATAGTTACCTCCGATTGTATTTTCCCATTCAATAGCCGGTCCGGGATTACAGTCAACAATTCCTTCATCAATTAAACCATCGCAGTCATTATCTATTCCATCGCATACTTCCGGTTCAAATGTTCCCTGATTTGAATTTAAAGCATTACAATCCAAAGCATCATCTATATAACCGACGGGAACTTCACATGCCAATAAACTACTATCAACGCCACCGGAATTGTCAAGATCAAAATCAAAGTAATAATTGTGTGGGATACAATCATCGGCTGCAAGTTTTATTATCCAAAAATCATAGTCGCCGATTTGGGCTTCAGTTTTATCACCGGAAATGCCTGAGTTTGAATACCCCGCAATTATATATCCATTATCAGGAGTAATGGCTATTGATCGTATATAATCAGTACCTAAACCTCCCATGTCATTTTGCCACAATACAATATTTCCAGTCGAATTTAATTTAATCACCCAATAATCAATTCCGCTGGAAGGCTCGGTTTTATCATAAGAAATTTCAGAATCTGTTTGCGCACCAATTATATATCCGCCATCAACTGTTTGAGCTATTGAATATACATAATCAAATCCTTCTGCGTTAATTGTATTTTGCCATTCGATCGTTCCGGTTGCATTTATTTTTACTATCCATACATCATAACCAATATCACCACCGGGATAGGAAACTTCTGTTTTATTACCAGAAATTCCTGATGCTGAATGACCGCCCAGGATAAAGCCACCATCAGTTGTTTCCTGAAAACATGTTGCATAATCTCTGGTAGAGCCGCCATAGGTTTTTTGCCATAGGATTACACCCGTGGAATTTAGTTTAATCACCCAGTAATCCCGCCCACCGAGGTTAGCTGCTGTTTTATTACCATTAATAAACGAAGTGGAATTGCATGAGATAAAATAACCTCCATCAGAAGTTTGGGCAATAACGCCATCATCTTCAGATGAGGTACCCCCTAGTGTTTTTTGCCATTCAATTGCCCCTGAAGCATTTAATTTAATTACCCAAATATCTTTTTCTCCGAAACATATTTCACTTTTTTCCCCTGAAATACCTGAATAAGAACTGCCAGCTAATATATATCCGCCATCACTTGTTTGAATGGA
>JBIOHA010000295.1:0-3395 GCA_044448625.1 Chitinophagales bacterium
GAAAAGAATTGCCAACTTATGTGCTTGATCATCCAAATTATATTTATAAAAATAATGGTGATCTTACATTTAAAGATATGCGTGACGACTGGGGCATTTATTATCCATCAATTACATACGGAGGTGGTTATGCTGATCTTGACAATGATGGCGATATGGATATCGTTGTGAGCAACGTAAATCAGTCGCCATGGGTGTATCGCAATAACCTGGAAAAAATGAATTCAGGAAATAACTGGATCCAATTTAAATTTAAAGGCTATGCAAAAAATTCAGGCGGGTTAGGCACCAAAGTAAAAATTTATTGTGGTGATCAAATGCAATATATTCAGCATACTTCTGCACGAGGATATATTACAACCATTCAGGATGATGTTCATTTTGGATTGGGAACTGCAGCGAAAATCGACCTTGTTGAAGTGGAATGGCTCGATGGATCAAAACAAATATTACGCGACGTTGAAGTAAATAAAATTATGACCCTCAATCATGTAAATGCGTCAAAATCGGTGGTGTTTGAAGATCACAATAAAATTGCTCCAACATTCAAAAGAGCAACGGATGAACTGGCAACTGATTATATGCATAAGGAAGCTGATTATGATGATTTCTTAAGGGAATATTTGCTTCCGCATAAAATGAGCACTTTAGGGCCTGGTATTGCGGTAGCAGATATTAACAGCGACGGTCTTGATGATTTTTATATTGGTGGTTCTGCCGGACAATCAGGAGCAATATTTACTCAGGGTGCCGATGGAAAATTCACCAGATCAACATGGCAGCAAACTGCAAAAGACGGCCTTGCTTCAGAAGATCAGGGTGTATTATTTTTTGATGCAGATAATGATGGCGATCAGGATCTTTACGTAGCATCAGGAAGCAATGAATATGCAGCTAATGATCCGAAGTATGCCGACAGGTTATATTCGAATGATGGAAAGGGAGGATTTTCGATCAATACAGGAGCATTACCTCAAAACAACTCAAGTAAATCGGTTGTAACTGCTGCTGATTACGACAAGGATGGCGATATGGATCTCTTTTTAGGTGGCCGACAGGTTCCAGGAAAATTCCTCGCTCCTGCTTCCAGCAATATCCTTCAAAATAATGGTGGCAAATTCACAGATGTTACTGCACAGGTTGCGCCAATGCTGAAAGATATCGGTATGATCACTTCCGGTATATGGACCGATTTTGATAATGACAATAATATCGATTTAATTATTACCGGCGACTGGATGGCGATCACTTTCCTCAAAAACAGCAGCGGGAAATTCACCGACGTAACAAATAAAACAGGACTGGATAATGCAACAGGTTGGTGGCAAAGTATTTTAGGTGCCGATGTCGACAACGATGGTGATATGGATTATGTTGTTGGAAATTTTGGAACAAATCGCCGATATAAAAATACAACTGCAGCCGATGGACATGCATTACCTCTCGAAGCATATTTATATGATTTTGATAATAACGGAACAGAAGACTATATCATGTGCTATTATCAACATGATAAATTGTTTCCGGTAAAAACGCGTGAAAGATTAATTGAAGAACTTCCAGGTATTGACAAACAATTCCCAACATGGGATGCTTTTGGAAAAGCTACCATGCAGGAAATTTTTGGTGATGATCTTAATAAAGCAATTCATCGCAATGCTTATATTTTCCATTCTTCGGTTTTGGTAAATGAAGGCAACGGAAAATTCACAATTAAATTCCTGCCTAACGATGCGCAGATTTCTCCTTTATTTGGAATGGTGGCCGATGATTTTAATGAGGATGGAATTACCGACATCTTAATGCATGGAAATTTTTATAATACAGAAATAGAGATCACACGACATGATGCAGGCAGCGGATTGTTGTTATTGGGAAAAGGCGATGGCACCTTTACCGCTCAACGCAGTTTCATCAGCGGATTTAGAAACCAGGGCGATGCAAAAGGATTGGCTTGCCTGGTGAATTCAAACGGACAACCGGTTTACCTCGCTGCCAACAGCAACGGTAAAATGGAAAGCTTCAATTTAGTGAGAACAACAAAAATGATCGAGCTCGCCTCTAATGATGCTTATGCAATAATTACTATGAAAGATGGTAAAAAATCAAAATCAGAATTATATGCAGGAAGTGGATATTTAAGCCAAAGTGCAAAATATATCCGCATCACTCCAAATATATCATCAATTGAAGTGTATGATTATAAAGGCAATATGCGCAGCGTTTATCCTTCTTCCACTGCTTCGAAATAAGGTAATGGTGCCAAAAATAGTTGGTGGAAATAAGATAAAAAGGTAATATATTACCACCATCAATCTGAAGGGGAAGCAAGCCATGCTGGAGAGCAACTTGCCAGCAATAAGATTGATAGATATACGATAGTAAAATGGGAGGTATTTGCCTTCCATTTTTTGTTTTTATCGGTATCTCAGATGGCTGAAAAAAACTCATTGATTGCGGAAGAACAGATACCATTTAATAAAATTTTTTCGGTGTTCTTTGGTTAATCCGCGATGCATCAAAACATGACTTTTCAGATGCCCGAAAAATGATTCTAAACCATTTGTTGATTTTGGAATGTGATGATTAAACAGATACTGGAACATGTGTGGTAATGCATTCTTAATTTGAACAAATGATCTTCTTACCATTTTATGGGTATACCAAAATCTTCCAGTGGATATGCTCATCGATTTCTGATTAATAAATTCTTTATGCCTGTAATACCAATCAATAAATTCTTTCATCCAAACCTGGCTTTGTTCATGTGTTTTTATTTTATGCAACTTATTTACAATGAGAAGTAATTCAAGGCCGGGAAAGCTTTTTGGTTTTGCACTCAGATAAAGGCGGCATTCCCGCTGTATATGGACCACACAGCGTTGTAAAATAGTTTCTTTACAAGTCTTTCTGATCGCTTTTAATATTGCTGGATGTCCATCACAGGTTATGCTTTCAATCTCAATTCCAAGTGACAAAATATTGTTGAGATCTTCTTTGATCTCCTCATACTTTTCACTGTCTGTAATGCGATATAGCTGTGTGAATTTAATTTGATTATCCCTGTAGATGATCAGGCAGATATCATTGCTGAAATACGTCCCATCAATTAATAGATATAATTTTTCCCTGGGATAAAAAGGTAAGGAAGGTGCGTGCTGTAAGTATGAATCAAAATACCTTTTCAGAGTTCTTGTTCCATAACCGCTTTCCCGACTGATTGATTCTATTGTTTGCCGCTGAAGAATCCACTTTTTGAACCAAACAAATTGATTATTCTCTTTAACGGCTTTATTCTTTCTGGTGAATAAAAGTCCGCAATCCTTACATTTAAACCGCTGCTTATTATTTTGAAATCCCCATCGAATTACACGCAGACTTTGGCAACTCCAACA
>JBIOHA010000296.1:0-3383 GCA_044448625.1 Chitinophagales bacterium
CTTCCATTATTGTAATGATCGAGATAATATTGAAATGCATTTTTTACATCTTCGTACGCCAACTCAAAGGCCTTGCTTGCATCCGGATTGGTTAGCGAAAAATATGCATTATAGGTAGCCTGACGATATCGCGGAATATATACTTTGCAACTGCCATTAAATACCGAAGCCTGATTTGTAATGGCCCTGCTGTCAACTGCGTCATTTAATTTTTTATCTCCAAGGTCAGCATTCCACTGATCGCGTGAAAAAAATTGTGTGGGATAAATATAAAATACATCTGCCAATGCATGTTGCTGGCCATCGATCAATTCCACCGGCGATTTACCGGGGATATGATCGGCAGAATCTCTTTTATCAGGCAATGCACTCCAGTAATTACTATCTGAATAATCAGGAGGCGCAGGAATAGTTTCATTTGTAAATTCAACCCGCACCGGTTTATACACTCCACAGGACGAGAAGAAAACAATTAAAATTAACCAGGGTATATTTTTTATTGTAAGCATTTATTTAATCTTTAATAATTAAAAACTTTGAACAATGTATTAGCAACAAGTTGGCAGTGGGCAGTGGGCAGTGGGCAGTAGGCAGTCGCAGTCGCAGTCACAGTAGGCAGTTTGTAAACCATGCAAACCATGCAAACCTTGTAACCTTGTAACCATTCAAACCCTTCAAACCATTCATACCTTTCACACTTTTTACACCTTGTCAAACTTGCAACCCTGCCAACCTTGAGAACTCAAAACACCAAACTTCCAATCCTCACCATTGTGGCAGCTTCTTCAACCGCTATTAAATAATCGCTGCTCATTCCCATTGAAATTTCCCGAAATTTATTATCAAATGAAAAATATTTATTTTTTATTGTATCAAAAAGTTTTTTCAACGATCTGAACTCCGACCTGATTAATGATCTATCGTCAGTATTTGTCGCCATACCCATGAGTCCGCTAATTTGAATATTTTTCAACGTTGGAAATAGAGGATGGCTTAATATCCCGATCAATTCTTCTTCGCTCAAACCAAATTTTGTTTCTTCCCTTGCGATAAAAACCTGGAGCAAACACGAAATTACCCTGTTATTTTTAATGCCTTGCTTATTTATTTCGTTTAGTAATTCAAAACTATCTACCGAATGTATCAAATGGACCCAACTACCGATATATTTTACCTTATTTGTTTGAAGGTGCCCGATGAGATGCCATTTAATATCCTTTGGCAATGATGCTTGTTTTTCCCTTAATTCCTGCACCCTGTTCTCACCGAAATCGCGATGACCAGAGTTGTAAATTTCCAGAATTTCCGGATTTGACCGTGTTTTGGAAACTACCACAAGCTGAACATCGTTCCTTTTCAAATCCGCGGCAATATCCTGATATCTGCTGTTCATTTTCTAACTTAGCGCAAAATTAAAAGCTTTCCTTTAATGAGGATGATATTGTGTTCATTAGTGTTTTTTGCCGGTGTTTTT
The DNA here is from genome assembly GCA_044448625.1 of Chitinophagales bacterium. Classification (GTDB taxonomy): domain Bacteria; phylum Bacteroidota; class Bacteroidia; order Chitinophagales; family BACL12; genus UBA7236. Next base: position 1,475 of record JBIOHA010000296.1, read on the forward strand.
ATTGCCTGTAATCCAAAAAGTGAATTTGACTATTCTGATGATATGCTCAAAACCATTCCGGATTCAGTGCTTTCTGCTGATAAAATGATAGATATCCTTGTTGATATTCAACTCGCAGAAGCTTTGGCTATTGAGGACAAGGCCGATACAATCCCTCAGGAAGAAAGATTAAAAGTATTTTATGCGCAGATATTTGCAATTCATTCCATAGATGCAAAATTGTATCAACGAAGTTATGCTTATTATGTTCAGGAGCCAGTGATCATGGATCATATTTATCAAAAGGTGACTGAAAAATTAAATTTGTTAGAACTGGAAAATTTAAATGTATCAAAACAAAATAAAAATGAATAAGGTTATTTCAACTGCTGATGAAGCAATTAAGGATATTCATGACGGAGCGATATTGATGCTTGGTGGATTTGGCTTATGTGGTATTCCCGAGAACTGCATTGCTGCTTTGGTGAGGAAGGGTGTGAAAAATTTAACCTGCATTTCAAACAATGCCGGTGTTGATGATTTTGGTATCGGATTGATGTTGCAAAAACACCAGGTAAAAAAAATGGTGTCGAGTTATGTTGGTGAAAATGCGGAATTTGAACGCCAGCTTTTAAGTGGTGAACTGGAAGTTGAATTAATACCACAGGGAACACTGGCCACCAGGTGTCTTGCTTCAGGTTATGGAATGCCGGCAATATTTACACCTGCCGGCGTTGGCACAGAGGTAGCTGATGGAAAAGAAACAAGGGAGTTTAATGGAAAGACATATCTTCTCGAGTATGCATTCGATGCCGATTTTGCAATTGTAAAAGCATGGAAAGGTGATACAATGGGCAATTTAATTTATAAAGCAACGGCACGCAATTTTAATCCCTTGATGGCGATGGGTGGGAAGATCACCATTGCAGAAGTAGAGGAATTAGTTCCCGCAGGTGAATTGGATCCAAATGAAATTCATACACCAGGTATTTATGTGCATAGAATTTTCCAGGGAAATAATTATGAGAAGCGAATTGAACAGAAAACGATTACAAAATAGTAATTTTTGAATTTCAAATTTCTCAATCCGACCTGGGGGACATAAATTTAACATTCAAGTATGATCGGGTAAAGAAATAATATTTTAATAAATACTTCAATTAAATATTCATGCTGAATAAAGATCAGATAGCGCAAAGAATTGCAAAGGAATTAAAAGACGGATTCTATGTGAATTTGGGGATTGGAATCCCAACCCTCGTTGCTAATTATATTCCTGCGGGAATATCTGTTACGCTTCAAAGTGAAAATGGTTTGCTCGGAATGGGCCCATTTCCGAAAGAAGATGAAGTGGATCCGGATCTGATCAACGCAGGTAAACAAACTATTACAACATTACTGGGTTCCGCTTTTTTCGACAGCGCCATGAGTTTTGGAATGATCAGGGCCGGAAAAGTTGACCTCACGGTTTTGGGTGCTATGGAAGTTGCCGATAATGGCGATATTGCCAACTGGAAAATTCCGGGCAAAATGGTAAAAGGAATGGGTGGTGCGATGGACCTTGTTGCCAGTGCAAAAAATATTATTGTCGCCATGCAACATGTAAACAAAGCAGGAGAGAGCAAATTACTGAAAAAATGTACGCTTCCAATTACAGGGCTGGGTGTGGTAAAAAAAGTGGTAACTGAATTAGGCGTTTTCGATATAACACAGGATGGTTTCAAATTATTGGAAAGAGCACCTGGTGTTTCTGTTGAGGAAATAAAAAATAAAACTGAGGGAAGGTTGGTTATAGAAGGAGAGATCCCTGAAATGGTAATTTAAAATATTTCCATGTTTATTTTTCACGACGGTAATTTTTTAAACGATATTGATTTTAATATCTCCGCATCTAACCGTTTATTCAGATATGGTGATGGTTTATTTGAAA
>JBIOHA010000297.1:0-3381 GCA_044448625.1 Chitinophagales bacterium
ATTAAATATCGGTTCTGTTCGGGTTGACGTGCTTGATGATGTATTTGGGCTTGTAAATACATCATAACCCCTCAATGAGATTATGTCCGTTCCAACAAATGTGTTGGTATACCCGCCTGATAATCCATCGCCACCAAGCTGGAACCTTTCAAAAGGTGGAATTCCGATCTCGCTGTTATAATAACCCAGCCATCCGAATTTTGCAGCAACTCTTAAAACCAAAGCATGATCTTTTCCAATGGTGGTAATCGGTGTGAACCAGTCGGCATTAAACCGCCATTTATAATATTCAATAAAGTGGTATTTATTTTCAATAGAAATGTCTGAATAATCTTTATTATTGAAAGCCGAATAAGGAGGTGTAAACTGCAACGACAATGAAATATTGGATCCGGATTTTGGAAATTGGGGATCATCAACAGAGTTTCTTGCAAGCGTTTCCTTAAAACTAAAATTGTTATAATCACCATTGGTGGCAATAAAATATGGATAATCAACCAGGTGATAATTATAATAATTGACCGAACTCAATAATGTAAAATAATCATCCGGCCATTTTAATCTGATACCATATCCAAGTGAAGTTCCATTTGCAACAAATATACCTTCTATATCGTCGTAAGTGGTGCCGGGAATATTATATCCTAATTGCGTTCGTGTTAAACTTACCGACAGTGAATTTGGTTTCTTGCCGCCAAACCACGGCTCAACAAATCCAATATTAAATGCCTGGTATAATCTTCCTGTTGTATTTATCCTGAACGATAATTTTTGTCCCTGTCCTGTTGGTACTGGTTTCCATCCGTCTTTTTTAAACATCTGATCGGTGCTCCAGTTATTTAATACAATTCCCACGCTTGCCAATACGCCATATCCCTGTCCGCCATAGCCGGCTGATAATTCCAATTGATCGGATGGTTTTTCCACTACGGTATATTCAATATCCACTGTTCCTGATTCAGGATGCGGAATTGGATTTACACCTATTTGCTCAGCATCAAATAAACCAAGTGCGATGATCTCACGCTGTGAACGGATAACCAGCGAGCGATTAAATTTTTGTCCGGGTAATGTTCTCAATTCCCTGCGGATGACATGCTCATTTGTTTTTGTATTTCCCGTGATCAATATTTTATTGATAATTGCCTGTGGCCCTTCATAAATTCTTATCTCCAGATCAATAGAATCATTTTCAGCCCAAATTTCCACCGGAGTGATCCTGAAAAATAAGTATCCATCATCCATATACAATGAGGTGATGTCACGCTGATTAAGATCAAAAGAAATCCGCTCATTTAATAACGACTGATTGTAAACATCGCCTTTATTAATATTCAGCAAAATTGAAAGTGTGTCGGAAGTATATTTTGTATTTCCTTTCCAAATTATATTTCTGAAATAATACTGATTTCCTTCATCAATGGAATAGGCAAGGCCAATACCCCTGTCGGAAGTGGGATACATGGAATCTAATTTTATCTGTGCATCGCGATATCCTTTCGAATTATAATATACGATTACATTTTGCGCATCCGTTCTTGCTTTGTCTTCATCATATTTAGAAGGGTTGAATATTCTGATCTGCACCCTTTGAGCCATAAAATCCATAATGTTGTTAATGCTCAATGAAGAAAGAATATTTACTATCCCCGAAGGGCTGAAATCTTTTTTCGTAATTGGGTCCTCAGGATCATTGTAAAAAAGATCAAACTTTGTACGCATCCTTGTATCCTTCATCTGCTTCAATAACTTTCTGTCGGATACTTTTTTATTCCCGTTTAAAACGATCTCATCTATTTTAACCTTCGGACCGCGAATAACATCAATGTATAAAATAACGCTGTTGCTTCTTACTGTATCAGGTTTGCCATATACATCCACTTGTGCATTTAAATATCCTTTTTCGGCATAATAATCCTTCACCGTATTTTCAACATTTATCCTCGTGAAATCGGCATAAGGTGTAACAGTTCCGACAATATCCAACATGGGACGGAGGTCTTCAGTTTCAGATTTTGTGGTACCGTCAAATGTATAGAGACTTATCTTGGGCAATTCCGTCACTTTTATTTTTAAAAAGATCTGATCTCCCAAAATTTTATCAATTACAATTTCAACCTGCGAAAACAATCGCATCTTCCATAAATTCTTAATTGCAATACTGAAGTCTTCACCCGGAACAACAATAATTTTATTTACCGTTAATCCTGAACGAATTATTAAACTATTTACATCAATATTTGGAGATTGCAATCCTTCTACCGTAGTACCGCCAATTGTATATTTCTTTGGATTTGTATAATCAACAGTGTTTGAATCAACACCAAAATTCTGTGCATTTAATGAAATAGAAAAAACACTTATCCAGCAACACAAAAATATTAATTGTAACAATTTGTTCATTTTATTTGAATTTGTTCTGTTGTTTTACCAAACCTGCGCTCCCTGTTCTGGTAATTAATTATCGCTTTGATCAATTCCAGTTTGTCAAAGTCCGGCCATAGGGTCTCGGTGAAATAATATTCTGTATAGGCGGTTTGCCATAGTAAAAAGTTACTCAGGCGAAACTCGCCGCTGGTTCTTATCAATAATTCGGGGTCAGGGATTTCGGCGGTGTTCAGATGCCGGCCGATCATATTTTCGTCAATATCCTCCGCGTGTAATTTGCCCGATTGCACTTTTAGCGCAATTTGCCTCAGGGCATTGGCAATTTCCCATCTGCCACTATAGCTCAATGCCAGTATAAGGTTCAATCCCGTATTATTTTCTGTGATCTTCTTTGCTTCATTCAGCTCTTCGATGCAAGCTTCCGGCAGTGAGTGGCCATCGCCAATCATCCCGATGCGAACATTATTTTTATTTAATTCAGGTGTTTCTTTCCTGATCGTGCGTACCAATAATTCCATTAGTGCATTCACTTCTGCCTCTGGTCTTTTCCAGTTTTCGGTGCTAAATGCATACAATGTGAGATATTGAACACCGAGCTCGGTGCAGGTTTCAACTACTTTGCGCACTGCTTCAACTCCGGCATGGTGCCCATATATACGGGCTTTCCCATTTTGTTTTGCCCACCGGCCGTTGCCATCCATGATGATGGCGATATGTTTCGGAATATTATTAGGATCGGGTTGAACGGCTGACATCAGGGTGCAAATTTATCAAAAGCCGTGGTGTTATTTCTTTTTCCATCCGGGCTGTTTACATTTAAGATCGACCAAAGTATACGATAAGAATATTCCGGTATAGAGGTATTTGTCGTTATGCTGACTATCACCCCTCTGCTTGCCGGCTTCACCAAGCGGCACAAGATCGACCTCAGATGACCTGTCGGCCAGCATTACTGCCAGGCTGCCATCTGCACCTGTAGATAATATCGAAGGA
>JBIOHA010000298.1:0-3367 GCA_044448625.1 Chitinophagales bacterium
ATAAATAGCTCCGCTTGACTTATTGGTAATAATTATTTCTGGCGGTTTACCCGAAAAAAAGGCAGGGTCTTTATATTCCAGATCCGTTAAAACTATTCGCAGATCGCAAAATGCTTTTTCTCTTGTTATCTCCCTGACTTCGATCTTTGAATGTGGTGAAATTGAAATATTAAATGCGCTTATCGCAACATTTTTCCAAATGCCGCATGTTACAAATCGCGGCCCCCAATCCCAACCGTATTGATATTGTGCCTTGCGTGTAAACACTCTCTCTTCGCCGGGTAATTTTAATTGGTAATTGTTCATCAGGTTCTTTCCTGTAACAACTGCTGATTTGAATTTAATATATAGCCTGTTTTTTCCTTTGTGCAGAAATGGCTTCACATCCACTTTCCATTCGCGAAACATATTATTTGCCTGAAGTATAAGCGAATCATTGAGGTAAACATCAGCATAAGTATCCAGTCCCTCAAACAATAGTTGAATATGTTGCTCTTTTAATAATTTTCTCTCAACATTAAAAAATGTTTGATACTCCCAATCCTCTTTCTCTATCCATTGTACCGATGCTTCATTGTCGCCATAAAAAGGGTTGTTAATGATCTTGTTATTTAATAGATCGGTATGAACGCAACCCGGAACTGAAGCCGGTAGCCATCCGCTATCACCCGATTTGCGGAACGTCCAGTTTTGATTAAGATCAATGGATATATTACCTTGTGAAAAGAGGTCTATTGAAATCAAAATTGCAAAAACAAAATTGAGTGGTTTCTTCATCAGAGATATTTGGATATAATATTTTTTAAGGCTGCTACTTCTTTGGGATCTGTTTGAATGATATTACTTAAATCGTAAATCCCATTTCTGAAAGCATATAATGCATTTTCGTTCACCTTCATTTTTGCCGAGGCATGAATTTCTTTACATTGTGTTTCGAGAATTAATTGTTCAGCGTTTGAAGATGTAATTCCGGCTCCCGGCAATATATCGATCCTGTTAGCCGCCTTTTCAATTAATTGTTTTATTAAAGTTGCCCCCTCCAGAACAGAGGGCTTCTGGCCGGAAGTAAGCACCCTTTTAAAACCGCAATCAATCGCATGGTCAAGTGCTTCAAATGGATCTTTAGTAAGATCAAATGCCCGTTGCAAAGTGCAATGCATGGGAGATGCGGCTTCAATTAATATTTTGTTTCGCTCCATATCCAATTTTCCTTCAGAAGTTATGATACCGAAAATAATATTTTTTACTCCCAATGATTCACAAACGGAGATATCCTCCTTCATTACATTAAATTCTGCAGCAGAATAAATAAAATTCCCGCCTCGCGGCCTTATCATCACCACAACATTTTTAGGGTCGATATATTTAAATGTTTCTGTTATGGTTGCGTAAGATGGGGTTATTCCACCTTCGAGGTAGGAAGCGCATAACTCGATGCGATCGGCACCATTTGCAACAGCCGTAATAACATCGTTGATTGAAAATACGCAGATCTCTAATTTCATTATTCAGAAAATCTAATCAACCAACATCAATAATATGATTCCGATTTTATTAATTCATTGGCGATATTGTTTGAGTATACAGCATATTTAAATCCAGGCTGTAAACAATAACCGCCAAACTCCCCTTTTTTATTTATTGCAATAAATGCAACCTGAAATTCTTTTGATTTTTCTTTGCGGATCTTTACCATTCTTTCTATCGCGGTTTTGCATGCTTCAAAAGGCGAATAATTCTGCCGCATTAATTCAACTACCAGATGGGTCCCTGAAATTCTGATCACCTCTTCGCCAAGCCCTGTTGAAGTAGCCGCACCAATTTCATTGTCAACATAAAGTCCCGCTCCAATTATTGGTGAATCGCCAACTCGTCCACGCATTTTATATCCGAGTCCGCTCGTTGTGCATGCACCGGAAAGATTGTTGTTTTCATCCATGGCGATCATGCCAATGGTATCATGATTTTCAATATTGATCACAGGTTTATATTCCGATTTGATCAACCAATCATTATATGCTTTTACAGATACCGGGTTTTTATAATCGAGTAAAGTAAATCCGTTTGCAACGGCAAATTGTTGTGCGCCTTCACCCACCAGCATAATATGCGGCGTAGTTTCCATTATTTTCCGTGCAACAGAGATCGGATTTTGAATTTTTTCTAAAAAAGCAACAGATCCGCAATTATAATTCTCATCCATGATGCATGCATCAAGTGTTGTATGTCCTTCCCGATCAGGAATTCCCCCAAGCCCTACCGATGTTCCTGTCAGGTCGTTTTCTGCAACCATCACACCGGCTTCAACAGCATCGAGGGCACGTCCTTTTGTACTTAATATTTTCCATGCTTCCTTATTTGCCTGTACCCCAAAATCCCATGTGGAAAGTACTAAGGGTTTATTTATAGTTTCAAGATTATTATTCGACGAAAATAATTTACCCGTTGATAATAATCCTGCCGATAAGGTTGCTGTGCGAATGAATTTACGTCTTGTTGTCATAAGTGAAAATTAATATAACGATATACCAATATGCGAATGTACCAATAAACGGCCGATGAACAGCTGATGAACAGCCGATGAACAGCTGATGAACAGCCGATAAGCAGCCGATGAATGACCGATGAACAATTGATGAGCGCAGGCATAGTTTATTCAATGCTGATCTCATCAACGAATAACCATCCAAGTTTACCGACACCGGGATTTCCTTCCGGGATCTTATCAACCGGGTCGGCAATTACTTTTACATAGCGCACAACTGTTTTATTGAATTCAATTGTATTTTCTGTGCGGGATGAATTATTTGTATCAAATTTTATTTTTCCCACCGATTTAAAATTATTGCCATCCTGTGAAATTAATACTTCAAATGTTTTTGGGGGATGTATCCAGCTTAATTTATCTGTTAAAAAACCGGCAGTCACTTTTGAAATGGTATCATTTGCACCCAGGTCGATTGTTGCTTCAAGATCATTTCCCAAAAACCCAAGCCATTCGTTGCCCGACCAGCCAGCTGCTAAATCACCCTTAATACCATTCACCAAAGTAAAAGCGCCGTCACCTTGATATTTTGGTGAAGGCGGATTTTTTAATATGATTTTTTTTCCGGTTGCTTTATTGAACTCCAGTTTTAACATAGTTGGATTAGGCATTGGAAAAGCAACTAATAATAATTTCACATTGCTTGTAACTAAAAAAGGAGCATCATAAAAAGTGATTGGTATCCCCGCATCTGTTTCTGTGTGTATGATCGTGGCTGAGGAATTTTTTGGCTGAGATTTTAATTCAACCATTACTCCATTAAAATTTACTGAAGGATTAATTTTATATTCAACATTAAAAGCAGAATATGAATAATTGCAT
>JBIOHA010000299.1:0-3366 GCA_044448625.1 Chitinophagales bacterium
GGTGGGTAGCGTGTTCTGGGTTCTGAGTTCTGGGTTCTGGGTTTTGTGTTATCAGCTTTTTGTCTTGGTTCTCGGCTCCTGACTCCAGACTCTATTTATCAATAATTAATTTTTGAATGAGGTGTTGCCCCATCATATTTAATTTCACAATATAAATTCCCACAGGATAATTTGAAATATCTATTTCTGCTTCTGGTGAGGTGATATTTATTTCGAGAATTGTTTTTCCCGAAAGATCTGTGATGGTGAGTGGTGAGTGGTCAGTGGTGAGTGAGTTACTGCTAAGGCTGATGATTATTTTTTCACTTGATGGATTTGGATAGATCATGAAATCATCAATTGATAAATCGCCTTCTTTTAAAGGCAGCGTTGTAAAATTAAAAAGTGCGGAGAATGGACTAACGGCACCAGCGCAAATTGTTTTTATTTTATATTCATACGTTGTGTTTGGAATTAATCCTGTTAAATGTTTGGCTGTCATTGTTGAATTCTTTTTCAGCCAGGCACCTCCGCCGACAGGGCGGTAATTGATTTGATATTTTGTTGCGCCGACCACGGGGTTCCAATGAACTAACGCTGTAGTTGCGGTAATATTATCGGAATAGATCCCATCCGGGAAATAACAAAAATCTTGAGGAAGCAGCTTTACAATCCAAAAGTCTGTGCTGCCCATGCTATTTTCCGTTTTGTCAAAAGAAATATTCGAACTGGAACTTCCGCCAAGAAGATAACTCCCATCGTTAGATTTAATGAGATTGTATACTTCATCATTTGAATTTCCACCGATTGTATTTTGCCATTGAATATTTCCTGAATTACTAAGCCTAAGAATCCAAAAATCGTAAGTAAAAGAAGGCCCATGACGCATCTCCGTTTTATCCCCTGAAATAGTGGACCATGAAGACCCAGCAATAATATAATCACCATCAGATGTTTGTTCTACATCGCATTCCATTTCATGACCATCTCCTCCGATTGTATTTTGCCATTGAATATTTCCTGTGGCATCCACTTTAATGATCCAATAATCTGCATTACTGTATGGGCCGAAACGGGGTTCGGTTTTATCGCCTGAAATTCCTGAAAAAGAGATCCCACTCAAAATATATCCACCCTCGGCTGTTTGTTCCACATCATATAAATAATCATCATTATATCCACCGATTGTATTTTGCCATTGTATAATTCCATTACTATTAATTTTAATGATCCAATAATCCATTCCTCCAATTCTCATTTCTGTTTTATTTCCTGAAATATTTGATCCTGAAAATCCTCCAAGAATATAACCTCCATCGTCTGTTTTTTTTATGCATCGCAAATATTCTTCATTATCTCCACCATAAGATCTTTGCCATAAAATATTTCCACCTGCATCTAGTTTAACAACCCACCAATCTCGAATGCCTGGAGGATTAAAAAGCGCTTCTGTTTTATCGCCTGAAATTCCAGAATCAGAATGGCCAGCAAGCATATATCCCCCATCACTTGAAAGTTCTATAGAATATAAATAATCTATCCCTGTACCTCCAATTGTGTTTTGCCAAACGATTTCACCTGCAGAATCAATTTTTACAACCCAGTAATCACTTTTTAAAGTGTCACCACCCATTACATTTTCATTTTTATCCCCTGAAATATTTGAAGTGGAAAATCCAGCCAGAATATATCCATAGTCCGGTGTTTGCTTTATACAATACAAGTAATCGAGTCCGGCACCTCCAATCGTATTTTGCCATTGAATACTCCCTGTATTAGTTATTTTAACTATCCAGTAATCACAGGTGGAATCAAAACTCTGTTCCGTTTTATCACCAGATGCATCAGACATGGAGAATCCTCCCAATATATACCCGCCATCAGAGGTTGGTTGTAACGTATTTATGCAATCGCTGGATGTTCCTCCTATTGTATTTTGCCATTCAATACCCGGCGCCTGTGAAAAAGAAATATCGAATATCGAACAAAGAATAATGAACATCGAAGTTTTGAGTTCAGACAATTGCATGGTTTTAGTCTTTTACGAATTTTTCGGTGATGGTATATTTTTCAAGTTTCATTCTCACAAAATAAATTCCTGCAGGAAAAGCGGATATGTCAATTTCTGTTTCAGGGGATGTGATGTTTATTTCGGATATTGTTTTTCCTGAAAGATCTGTGAGAATGAGTAAAGAGTGATGAGTAATGAGTTGAGTCCCGGATAAAACGATAGTTATAGTTTCACTTGATGGATTTGGATAAATGATGAATTGATCCTCATCATTTAAATTATTTTCATCCTCCCCTTTGCAAGTCACCGCAACCGCAATTGGATTTGATTGTTTTGAACAACCTGAAACAGTTTTGGTGACGAGGCATTTGTAGTTGCCGGTTGTTGTTGCGACATAATTATTACTAGTTGCACCAGAAATTATTAAACCATTTTTATACCATTGATAAGTTTGTCCTCCTCCAAGATTTGCCATTAGGGTAACACTCTCACCTGCACAAAATGTGATAGGGCCATCGGCAGTAATAACAGCATTTGGTTTTTTATAAACCTCGACTTCTATCCATTCTGATAAAGCAAATGCACATGCGCTGGTGGTTTGGCAGGTATAAATTCCTTTTGAGGTTGCAGTATAATTTTCAGTGGTTGCTCCTGGAATGTCTTCGCCGTTTTTCTTCCATTGCAAAGAATTTCCGGTATGAGAAACTACGGTCAAATTAACATTACTTCCCGAGCAAAAAGAAGTGGCCCCGTCAGCAGAAACTATTATACTTTCGACAACACCATCGTCAATAATTCCATTACAATTATCATCCAGTGTATTACATAACTCAATTTCGGGAATACAAATTGAATCTTTCAATTTAACAAGCCAAGCCCCACTCCATGGATTCGACTTATCCCATGTTCCATCATCAGCACCAGCATATCCTCCAGCTAAATATCCACCATCAGGTGTTTCTCTTACAAATGCAAGACCGTCGTCACCAGACCCGCCAAGTGAATTATCCCATTCAAAATTTCCAAACGCATCCGTTTTTACAACCCACATATCATAACCATCCCAACCATACGTATTTGGAGGACCGGGGTCAGTTTTAGTAGCACAAATATATGAGTTTGATCTGCCTCCAAGTATAAATCCACCATCAGTTGTTTTACTTATACTTCGAAGTTGCTCACCGCCACAACCGATTATGCTCATCCAGTCAACAGCCCCATTATGTTTTAATTTTAAAAGTTGAAAGTTCCCGGCATCATAATAACTCTCATAAATACCACCTACCATATATCCGCCATCGGGCATTTGCAAAATGTCTATAGCAGCATCATCATAAGGTCCGCCAATGGTATTTTGCCATATAATATTTCCTGCA
>JBIOHA010000300.1:0-3361 GCA_044448625.1 Chitinophagales bacterium
AAATCCAATATATTTTACGGTATCTGTAGGTATATAAAAGTAGAAATCCCGGTTTATGATTGTCTTCACCGAATCGAGCGACATGGTTGGAGAAATTATTTGCGCAGAATAGATCGTATCCCTGATTTGCACAAGGGTGTCGTTGCTGCTATTATTGGTGAGGGGCCATGTTTGATGGGTTACAAAAACTGTAGTGGAATCGGAAATGCTGATCACGCTATCCAGTGTTTTTCCCATATATTCCATACCGGGAGCCAGTCCGAAATTAGAGTTAGCAATAACAAAGTCGTTGGTCTTTAACGCAATTAAAAATGTCGCTTCATTGCCACTATGCCTTTTATGTGCGATCTTTTTGGTTTGTGCATTGAGATGTAAAGCAAGGGAAAAACAAATGAGCAGGGCAAAAAACTTTGTTGTCATAGCGTGAATTTTCAGTTTCAAGTTATCAGCAAAAACCATGCGTGGTTCAACTTATATTTTGATTTAACTTTTCCAATAGCGACCAGACATGCCTTTCCTCTACATTCGTCTGCCCGATCACCACTCTGATCACAAAATTATCGCGTAGCATTGTTCCCGACAGAAAAAATTCTCCTGTTTCATTTATTTTATTCAGAATTCTCCTGTTATGGTTATTCAGTTCGTTTTCCGCAATAGTTTCCGGATGATGCCTGATGCATAAAACATTCATTTCAAAAGGAGCCATAATTTCCCAACCCGGAGAACTTTGAATATTCTCGTAAAACATTTCAGCCAATCGCATATGTTCACGTAATTTACTTTTTAAACCATCTACTCCAAAACTTCTCAATACAAACCATAATTTCAATGCACGAAATCTTCTGCCAAGTGGAATTCCCCAATCCTTATAATTAATTACATCATCAATTGTTCTTTTTAGATATTCCGGATTTGAAGAAAAAGTATTTACAAGATGCCTGGTGTCTTTCACAAAATATAAGGAACAATCAAAATTGGTGAACAACCATTTATGTGCGTTCACAACATAACTGTCGGCAAAATCGATTCCATTTAAGAAATGCTGATATTCTTCCAGAATGAAAGCGCTCCCGGCATAGGCTGCATCTACATGAAGCCATAAATTATTGTCATTGCAGATTTTTCCAATTTCAGATAAAGGATCAAAAGCAAGTGAACTTGTGGTGCCCAATGTGGCTACCACCATATATGGCTGAAATCCATTATCCCGATCTTCCGCAATTTGTTTAATTAAAAGATCCGGCTGTAGTGCATAATTTTCGTCAGTTGTAATTTTTCTTACATTATTTAAACCAATACCTGCGGCCTTAGCTCCTTTTTCAATGGAATAATGTGTTTGATCGGAACAATACAATATGAGTTTTTCATAATTCTGAAACCCGCTTTTATTGATATTGAAATCAGAATATTTTTCTCTTGCAGAAATAATTGCCGTAAGTGTGGAAATTGATGCAGTATCATGGATAACCCCCTTGAAATTCGCAGGTAAATGAAATATTTCCTTCAACCAATCCATCATTCTTTCTTCCAGTTCAGTAGCAGCAGGCGACGTTTCCCAAACCATTGCATTTATAGCTAATCCCGCTGCTAAAAACTCACCAAGCATGCTTTCATAACTGGCATTTGAAGGAAAAAGCGCCATAAAACCCGGGTGCTGCCAATGCGTGATTCCCGCCGGAATAATTCTTTTAAAATCGCTGAAAATATTTTCGATGGATTCTCCGGTTTCTGGTGCAGATATTTGCAATTGATCTCTAATTTCGCCTGGATGCACTTGAGATTTAACAGGAAATTTTTCTATATTTTCGAGATAATAGGCTATCCAGTCAATTACTTTGTGACCCTGTTTGCGAAATTCACTATTTGAAAGCATACATTATGATTGAAAAATGGTTTGTTATAATAAATCCGGTTTCTGGTGGAAAAAAAGCACCCAAACTCTGGCATAAAATTAAACCTCTTTTGGATGATGCTGCAATAACTTATGAAACGGGTATTACAGAATATTTTGATCATGCTGCACTGTTAACATATAATGCTATTATAGGTGGATCAAGGAATATTTTAATAATAGGTGGTGATGGCACTGCGGGTGAAGTTGTGAACGGAATATTTAAAACGGCGATAGATCCCTCCGAAATTACAATTGCAATGGTTCACGCGGGTACGGGAAATGATTGGGTGCGCACGATCGGAAAATACAAAAGGATAATTGAAATACCTTCAGCCCTCATAAATAAAAAAACATTTAAACACGATGTTGGGATAATACAATATACCAGTGAGGGGCAGAAAAAGAAAAGGTATTTCATAAATATTGCGGGTTTGGGTTTTGAAGGATACGTTGTAAAAAGATTGCGTGATAATAACAACAGCGGGCAGTTCAAGGGAGGAAAGATGCGATACTGGATCGCCATCCTCAGGTCATTGTTATTTTGCAAGCATAGTTTGGTTACATTAAATGTTGATGGAAATGTTTCTCAGCATAAATCGTTATCCATCGCGTGCGGGATTTGCAATTATAACGGGAGCGGATTAAAACAATTGCCAAACGCAAAATTCGACGACGGCCAATTGGACATGACCATGATAGGGGATATGAGTAAATTCAATATGGTAAAAAATCTCCCCAGGCTAACCAATGGCTCACATATAAAATTAAAGCAGGTAAAAACATTTCGTGGTAAAGAGATCATAATTGAAAGCGATACCCCAATTTATGTTGAAGCTGATGGAGAATTTTTGGGGGAAACTCCAGTTAAAATTACTGTCGAGCAAAATGCATTGCAGGTTTTAAAATGGAGATAAATCACCATCATCAGAAACGAATTTCCCGACACATCTTAGCGATTGCTTTTAATATAACTGTCGATTCTCAAAGCAATATTTTCCCTTATCGTTAACCAATATAAATTATAATCAGCGGGATGCAGGTTTTTTGGAATGAAATACTTCCCCGGAACATCCGGTCTGCTTACCCAAACGACATCATTATGGATCTGAGCGCTGCAAACCTGGGGAAATATCGTTTCTCCATCTCTGCCTAAACCGCCGATATTGCAATTGGTATTTGCAATTGAAGTATCGCGGTTAAACGTGAGCGGATTGGTAACAATTACATTATCCCAATTTGCCAATTTAAATTTTTCTTCAGGCTCAACGCCTTCAAGATAACTTCTCCACGAAACAAAACACCCTGTTTGAGATGCGCTGTCGCTCGGCGGAATATTATTAAATTCATTGTTAAATACCGGCATGCCAAGTAAATAAGCGCAAACCAGTTGGTCCTGCAATTCCTTGCCATCAAAAAAATCTCTTAATAACCATTTTGCATGCGTGGTGCCCTGGCTATGTCCTGCAA
>JBIOHA010000301.1:0-3312 GCA_044448625.1 Chitinophagales bacterium
AATGTGAACGCGTTAATAATCAAGACAAGAAATAATTCCATAATTGTTGAACTCAACAACGAAAGTAACTAAAAATTATTATGGAAAATTAAATCAGGTGAGGTTACAATGATTCGAGAAATGATAAAAGTTTTTCCCGCTCAGGTTTTGATAATTGCATAAATTCTTTTTTAGAATTTTCGCTTTCACCGCCGTGCCATAGGATCGCTTCTTCAAGATTGCGTGCACGGCCATCATGTAAATAAAAAGTATGCTTGTTTACAGTTTGAAATAATCCAATACCCCAAAGCGGAGGTGTTCTCCATTCACTGCCGGAAGCTAAAAAATCTGGGCGGCCATCAGCTAAACCATCGCCCATATCATGCAACAAAAGATCAGTAAATGGCCGGATTGTCTGATCGGATAAAACAGAAAATTGCGGATGTGTTCCTGTTTGTATCTTCTCAATATGACAACCATTGCATCCTATCTCTTTAAATATTTTTTTTCCTTCCAAAACATTTTTATCGTCTATATCCCTCCTTGCTGGAACTGCAAGCGTGGAAGAATAGAGCAGCATTTTTTCAAGATCATCATCTTCAATTTCCGGTTCACCACCGTTAGGCAAATTTTTATATTCTATTTGAGAAGATTCAATATTCTGCTCTTTAAAATATTTTGTGGTTATACCCATATCACCATTAAACGCTGCAGCGATCTGTTGTAAAATTGTAGGTTGATTTGCTTTCCACCCAAAGCGGCCCATTTCCGTTTTTTGTTCGATGGTATTCCAAACATAATTTGGCTTTCCTGAAATACCATCATCATTGGCATCGCTTTCGTCGGCGAAATTCAATATCGTTTGCTCGGGTATCGCTTCCAGCAACCCTAAACCGATCATTTGCGGTGCAACACGGGCCGAATGCATCACGCCATCACCTAGAGGTCCATAGTTTAATTCGGTGAAATTAATTTTCGGTTTGCGCAAGCTAAATGTTGTTCCATCAGGATAGTAACCGGAAATTTCTTCGTAGATCAATTCAAATTTTCCTTCAGTTTTAACACCTTCAATTGCATGATCGTGAAATTGTGTTCCATAATTTAAATCTGCGAGCGGTTCGCCATGTTGTCCAATTCCTGTTGCACTCAACCTGACAATAAATCCCTGCGACATTTCACCAATGGTTGCCTGGGGCTGCCCGCGACCGTCTTTAAAATGACAACCCGAACATGACCTCGTATTGAAATAAGGGCCTAAGCCATCACGTGAAGTCGTACTTGAAGGTGACTGCACCCAATTTTGATTGAAGAAAGAATTTCCGACAAAAAATAATAATTCATCAGCAGACGAAAGTTGTGGTGCCGGCAAAGCAAATGCATTAACCGATTGATCGAAAACAGTTGTTGCCCCACCTGATAATTCTTCGCCGGGTTCTGAAATATAATTTGGCGAAGCAGAAAAAAATCCATCTTTCTGACATGACCCAATTCCAATAAAAAATAAAAACACGCCAATTGCAGCGATTGCTATTATTGTTTTTATATTTTCTGTGATAACCGAGATCATTTAACTTACTGCATTTACATTTATTGTCAATCCTAATTTTTCTGCAACCCTTGAAAACTGATCGCCTAAATCCTGCATGGATAAAATTGCCGTATATAATTTCTCTCTTTCCTTTTCCAGGATCAGCGCCTGGTCAAAAGGTTGATAAATATTATCCAGGTTGGTTATGCATTTATTTAACAGTGTTACCGTTTCATTGAATAATTCGCTGTCGGTTGATCTTAATAATCCCGCTAAAGAGTTTTCACCCACAACTATCGTTACAAGTCCATTGGAACTGGAGTTTTTAAGATAAGAATTCCCATAAAAAACCTTAAGTATTCCCTGGAGGTCATCAACAAGATCAGCTTTGGTATTATCGCTGAAACAACTTTGTTCATCTTCCTGGTTTGCATTATCGTAGGCGGTGAACATTCTTTCTCCAGCCATTTCAACTTTACTTAAAATTGCAATACCCGTAATTATTTTTTGCAGCGAAATATTTGCATTGGCATTTTCAAACGAATAACGGTAATTATCTTTTTTATCCGGTTGCCATTGCTGTGTTAAATATTTGAGATTTTCCACGATCAAATCTGTTGTTAATTGCAAATATATTTTCCGTCGTGATGCATTTCTGTTTTCATCGATATAATCATTTACAGGTCGTGCACCTGGCCCCGCGTTATTCAAATCCTGTCCCCACAATAAAAACTCCACGGCATGAAAACCGGTAGCGATATTTTCCTCTCCGCCTTTTTCATTCAAACCGATCAATAATTCTTTTTTTATTTCGGGATAATCTTTCAAATTATTAATGATACCGGATCGCTGATCTCCTTCAACATAATCAACATAAACCTCATCCAGCGGCCAGGCATTTAAAAGGCTTTCAACGCCCGTTGTCCCGTTATCGATAGGTCCATCATAAAACCGGAAAACTTCAGTTTGAGCATAGCTCTTTCTCGCTTCAATCCATTGTTTTTTTGCAGCCTCCATTTTTGCACTATCCGGTATTTCACAAAAATTATTGACCGCCGATTGGAGCTTTGTTGCTTCCACCAGGCTCTCAGAATATTTCCGGTCAACAAGGTCGGCATACCCGGTTACCACCATTTTTCTATTCGCAATATTATCTGGACCTGCCGCACAGGAAGTTATTGCGGTCATTATCCCGGAAACGAAAATCAATGAAAAAATGCGGTGAGCACCGGCAGTTGAAGGCATTACTTTATAATCATTCTAAACAAACACAAAATTAAAGGCGGAAGGAGGGTAATTCAATACCGTTATAGAGGTATAAGGTGAGTGGGGAATGAGGAGCAAAGACCGGAATCAAACTCATTACTCATTACTGATATACTGGATACTGGATGCTGGATGCTAAGCTCCGTCACACTGCCTACGGCCAACTGTCGACTGAGACTGCGACTGCCTACTGACCCTAATCCCTAAACAACCAATTCTGGATCCCTGTAATATCTCTAAACTCACGGGGAATGCCTTTTACATTAATGGCAACTTTTCTGATATATAACCACGACTCCATTTTTTTTGGAATATCGATGGCAAATGTTCCGGGGGAGAATGGAATATTATTGCAAATACAATATTGACAACCGGTATTTGTTGCCGGATCAAATCCGCCATATATCAATGTCATTTTTCGCATGTCCATTAATTTTTGGCTGACGGTATCCGACTTGCGGTAAATTTCAATTGTATAAATATATCCCTGGGGTTCATTTTGGCTGAGCACCCAGCAACTGTCTTTTATAGAATATTCC
>JBIOHA010000302.1:0-3286 GCA_044448625.1 Chitinophagales bacterium
ACTTTTAATCTATAGTGAATCTATACTGATTCAGAAAATTTTGAACACGATCGAACACATGTTCGGAAAAGTGTTCAAAAGTGTGGCTTTTGTTAACTTAAAAGTTATGTCAAAATCAAAAATGCAGTGAATTTGCACTGATTGAAGGATCACATGAACACAATCGAACACATGTTCGAACACGTGTTCATTTGGAAAGATGATTTCGGTGGATTTTTGACCGAAATAGGCTCAGGTTACGACCTCAAAAAAATCAAAATACAGTGAATTTACAGTGAGAGCTTTCGGAATTGAACACAATCGAACACATGTTCGAACATATGTTCATGTGGAAACCTCTACGATAGTTTTTGACTGGTATCAGATTCTTTCTAAAACTTCAATCAAATCCAAATACACAGAATTTACACAGATTTCAGGAGCGTTTTTGAGCAAAATCGAACATTTGTTCGAACAATTGTTCAAGCAATTGTTCAGGTATCTTTTGACTCTGAAACGATCAAATTTTGCGTCTTTTGAAAAATTCCCGACACAGATTTCGTCACATCTTACAAACAAAAAACCGCTGAAGCTTACTGCCTCAACGGTTTTGTGGTTTTAACCTGTGGTGTGGGGCGGGATCGAACCGCCGACACAAGGATTTTCAGTCCTTTGCTCTACCAACTGAGCTACCGCACCGTTAAATTATTTTCCCGAGGGAAGGCAAAGATAGGTTTTGGAAGAAGAATTTCCAATTGGATCAACAAACCGATTTAATAATTCATGATGGATATTTTTTAAAATGCTAATCCCAATAAGGGTATCAAACTCTTGTCCTCAGTGTATTTGAACTGGTTTCAATAATTTATGATATACGCCGTCGCCGGAACTCTGTGATTGCGGAGGATGATCCTCTAATGTTTATTCATATCCCACATGCCCACTGCCTGAATCCGCAGAGTCTCCTCCTTCGTCGGCTGACGAAGTGGGGAGGTAATAGGAATGAGGAGCGAGGAATGGAGCTTTACTCGTCATTCGTAATTCGTATTCGTCACTCGTAACTTTTTTGCAAGTGGTGAATGGTGTTCCTCCATTTTCGAAAAGCTCTGGGTTCAATTTGCTAATCTGCTAATTTCATTTCTCAATTTTTTTAATTCATTTTTTTTCTTCGTGAAACTTTGTGTTCTTAGCGGCTTTGTGGCTATGGCTGTTCAATTCTTCACAAACCTTCCCCTCCAGTCAAACCCATTTTCATCAATAATACTTATTAAATAATAACCGCCTGGTAATGTGCTGATATCTAATAATGAATTTCCGGTGCTTTGAATATTTAAAACTGCCCGAACTGAAGCGTCGGTAATTATTATATTATAGGTTTCATTTGGATCAATTCCGGTTATATTTAATTCTGAAGTTGCGGGTGATGGATAAATATTTATTTCTGTATCGGTATCATGATACAATTTGCAGGAATTATAAACCATCACACTTGCAGATGTTTTAAAACATCCAAAAGCATTTGTTATTTGTACTTTGTAATTACCTGGTGTTGTAGCAACATATGTGTCGGTTGTTGCACCGGGAATTAACGTGGCGCCTTTGTACCATTTATAAACATAACCGGCACCGGTGGTGGCATATAAAGGCAATGCGTGGAAATTGCAGAGATCAGCTGGAGATGCATGTGTAATTTCTGCAATTGGTCTGGGCCAAACTGTAACGGCTGTGAATGGAGTTTCTGTTACATCACAATTGGCGGTGACAACTACAGAATAATTTCCACTTTTGGTTGCTGCATAATTAATTGACGTTGCTCCGGGAATTACAATACCATTTTTTTCCATTGGTAAATATATCCGACATCATCTGATGTAAGTGTTACTGATGATCCTTTACAAAATGATAATGGGCCATCAACTGTTACTGTACTTAATAATTCATCACAATCAGGTTCAAGTTTTACGATCCAGTAATCAGCGCCTCCAAATGCAGGGTCTGTTTTTAAACCATTCACTCCCGAATAGGAATAGCCGCCGAGATAATAACTGCCGTCAGGGTCGGTAAAAGCATCGGTAAAAAATTCATGAAGGTTTGCGCCTATTGTTTTATCCCAAACGATATTTCCTGAAGCATCGAGTTTTATTATCCAATGATCGAGATCAAATCCACCACCGCCGCCATAATTATTTTCGGTTTTATCTCCACCGGCGTTAGAACCTGATTGACCGGCTAATAAAAAACCACCATCCGGACTTAAAACAATTGCGGGAGAATATTCATAATAGCCCGCCCAAATTGTATTCTCCCAAACAACATTTCCGCTGTTGTCGATCTTTAATACCCAATAATCCGGAACGCTTGTAGTGTAATTATTTTCAGATTTATCACCACTGGCCGGACTTTTTGATGTTGTTTCAATTGCATATCCGCCTGTAGGAATTGCAACAATTTCGGGCAGCTCCTCATGCAGGTGGCCACCAATTGTATTTTGCCAAACAATATTACCATCCGTATCCAGTTTAATTATCCAGAGATCACCTGTTCCACCTGCACCCATATTTGCTTCGGTTTTATCGCCGGATGTTCCTGAAAGTGAATTTCCTGCAACAATATATCCTCCGTCATTTGCAATGCAGAGATCATTCGGATAATCATTTTTTGATCCGCCTATTGTTTGATCCCAGATAATATTTCCGCTGAAATCAATTTTAATTATCCACCAGTCATAATTTTTTGGCAGAACTACAACCCCTTCGGATTTATCGCCCGATGCTGACGATGAAGAATAACCGCTGATGAGATATCCATCGTTAAGTAAGATCATGGTATATAACTGATCACGTTCATCACCGCCATACGATTCTTCCCATTCTATTTCGCCAGCAGCATCGCATTTAATTATCCAATAATCTGCTTCGCCATTTGGGCCTATTAAGTTTTCCGATTTATCGCCTGTGGCATTTGAATAAGAATATCCGCCTGCAATAAAACCACCGTCGGGTGTTGCACTCATCGCCCTCAGCCTGTCGTCATTACTGCCACCAAATGATCTTTGCCATATCTCGTTTCCATCCTCATCCAGTTTTATGAAATAATAATCAAATTGATAGGATGGCACTACATCTTCAGTAAGATTACCACTTGGAGAATTCGAGACATTTCCTCCGAAAATAAAATTGTTGTCCGTTGTTTGAATGATCACATGCAATTCATCATCGGTAATTCCGCCGTAAGATCTTTGCCATTCAATATCCGGCGACTGAGCATTTAGGGAAAATACTATCCCCGATAAAAGGAATGTTAAAAT
>JBIOHA010000303.1:0-3285 GCA_044448625.1 Chitinophagales bacterium
ATTAAAATTATTTACCAGTTCATCATTTCAAACGCATAGCACTGTTTTATTGCATATCATTTCCAGAATAGATAAAACAATTCCTGTTTATTTTTTACATACGGGATTTCATTTCCCGGAAACTTTGCTCTATAAAAATAAAATATCAGAATTATTTGGGCTCACTACAATCGATCTTGTTTCATCAACACCAAAAATAAGGCAGGTAGATGAACACGGCAGATTTTTATTTACCTCTGATCCTGATTATTGTTGTTATTTAAACAAGGTGCAGCCAATGGAGCCATTGCTCGATTTTTATGATGTATGGATAAATGGTGTAAGGGCCGATCAGAATGAAACCCGCTCGACATTTAATGTGGAAGAGAAAACCAACCGCCATGCAATAAGATATCATCCTGTGCTCAGGTGGACAAATAAAATGATCTATGATTATATCCGTGAATTTAATATTCCAAAACATCCGCTCGATGAAAAAGGATATTTAAGCATAGGATGTGAACCCTGCACGAGAAAAATTGATGTTGAGCTCATGTTTGACGAACGACAGGCACGATGGTACGGAATGAATAAAACAGAGTGCGGATTAAATACGGAATTGATAAAAAAATGAATGTATTAATTACAGGCGGTGCCGGATATATCGGGTATGCTTTGGCTGAGAAATTGGCGGAGAATGCCGCGATCAAAGAAATAATATTGTTCGATAACCTGAGCAGGCACAATGAAAATATCTTTTTTGCCGAAACACATGGTGCGGAAAAATTTAAATTGATAAGAGCTGATATTCTTGACGCCAGGAAATTAAACAACGCTTTAAAAGGTGTCGATATCGTTTATCACCTTGCAGCAAAAGTGATCACACCATTCGCCAACCAGGATCCGCATTTTTTTGAGCAGATAAATCACTGGGGAACATCGGAGCTGGTGGATGCTGTTGAAAAAAACAATATCAAAAAATTAATTTATCTCAGCAGTGCCTCTGTTTATGATCGTATTAGTGAAGAAGCCAACGAAAATACTTTTCCAAATCCAAGTACTTATTATGGTATTTCAAAACTTCGCGGGGAAGAACATATTCAGCGATTGAATGGCATTGCAGAAACATTTATTCTGCGTTGCGGCAATGTTTATGGATTTAGTAATTCGATGCGGTTTGATGCCGTGATAAATAATTTGATGATGCGTGCAAATTTTGAAAATAAAATTTCGATTCATGGCACAGGAGCACAAACACGTGCTTTCATTCATATCGACAATGCGGTGGATGCCTTGTCGCAAATTCCCTTTTCAGCCACACCGCCCGGAATTTATAATCTTGTAACGAAAAACCTGGCCGTGAATGATATTGCAGAAGTGGTATTGCAGCTTTATCCTTCCTGTGACAGAATTTTTATTAACCAGCATTTACACCTTGGCAGTATAAAAGTAAATCCGGGATCAAAATTATGGGAGCATATTTCCATTCAGGAATATTCATTACTGGAAGAACTCACTACATTTAAAAATAGATTTGCCTTCAGTTATAAATAGTCTCCACAACTCCACCGGGCCGCAAAATAAAATGGATAAAACACCGGCGAAAAAAAATAAGCAGATAAAAGTCCGGGCTGTTGTGATTTCACAAAACTTTTTCAACAACTTTGAACCCGAAACGTAAATTACCTGGTTGCCAACAATTCATTCCATATTAAAGGATCTTTGGGGCTTTGATTCATTTCGGCCGATGCAGGAGGAAATAATTAACTCCATTCTTGACGGAAAAGACACCCTGGCATTATTACCAACAGGTGGAGGCAAATCAGCATGTTTTCAAATTCCTGCTATTAAGATGGATGGAATTTGCCTGGTAATTTCTCCGCTCATTGCCCTGATGAAAGACCAGGTCCAGAATTTAAAGAAAAAAAACATTGAGGCTATTGCGATCTATAGTGGAATGAGTTTTAAGGAAACCGATGTAGCACTCGACAACTGTGTTTACGGCAAAATAAAATTTCTTTATGTTTCTCCCGAACGGTTGCTTACTGATATTTTCCGCGAGCGATTTAAAAGAATGAAAATTAATCTTATCGCTATCGACGAAGCACATTGCATTTCACAGTGGGGATATGATTTCCGCCCACCGTATTTACAGATCGCGGAGCTGCGGCAATTTTTTCCTGACATTCCACTGATTGCGCTAACTGCTACCGCTACAAAAAAGGTTTGTGATGATATCCAGGAAAAACTTTTATTCAAAAATAAAAACGAATTCAGGTTAAGTTTTAAGAGAGAGAACATCAGTTTTATTGTCAGGAACACCGAAGACAAAGAAGACAAGCTGCTTGAAATATTAAATAATGTAAACGGCACCGGTATCGTATATGTACGAAATAGAAAAAAAACAAAAGACATAGCAGAATTTCTAAGGAGAAAAAAAATTAATTCGGAATATTACCACGCCGGGTTGGACCAGGAAAGCAGGGCATCAAAGCAGGAAAAATGGATCAATAATTCGACAAGGGTAATTGTATGCACCAATGCTTTCGGAATGGGGATAGATAAACCGGATGTGCGCATTGTGGTGCACCTGGATATTCCTGAAAGTTTGGAGGCCTATTACCAGGAAGCGGGCAGGGCAGGCCGTGATGGGCAAAAAGCATATGCCGGGTTAATTCATGATGATCATGATTTTTTATCGCTTGCCGAATTCATCGAAAAACAATTTCCACCTGTTGAATTCATCAGAAATGTTTATCATCAGCTGGGAAATTATTTTCAACTGGCGTTGGGGGCAGGCGACGGAGAAAGTTTTGATTTCGACCTGATGGAATTTTGCAAACAGTTTCAACTCAAACCGGTAGAAACGAGAAACGCTTTAAAAATAATAGAACAGAATAATTATATCTATGTAACTGATGCGTTAAATAAATTATCTACGGTTTATATTCCTGTTGACAGGGAAACAATCTATCGCTACCAGATAGAAAATAAGCAGTTTGAACCACTCATCAAATTAATTCTGCGCACTGCACCGGGTGTATTTGATGATATCATTCCTGTTCATGAAAGGGAACTTGCTTATCATTTATCCATCGAACTCGAAAAATTAAAAGAACAATTATTATTTCTCCATAGTCAGGGAATAATCCAATATTCACCGGTTAAAACAAAACCCCAGGTTACTTTGGTAAAAGAACGAGTTAGCCGCAATCAACTCCATCTCGATCTCAAATTAATGAATCAGCTCAGGGAAATGGCAAAGGAGCGGTTTGCGGCAATGAGCGGTTACGTAAAAAATAAAAC
>JBIOHA010000304.1:0-3252 GCA_044448625.1 Chitinophagales bacterium
CAGTGAATATCCTGTTGATCCGGTTGGTGTGGAAATGATCAATCCATCAGCCCAATAGCTCATTAAAAATTCGCCATTGATATAAGTATGTATGGTGATCATTGCCGATGAATCTTTTTTATGGATGGTAAACTCGTTGAGGGCAAAATTGTCGCCGCCGAATAATCCTGGAACATTTGAGTCGAGATGGATGAGTGTTCTCTCATCGCGTGAATATGTTCCCAGCTGCAGCGCCGTTATTGCTGATTCAATTTCATCTTTTCCGATGCTTGCGAGAAAACCAAGTCGCCCGATATTAATTCCAACAATTGGAATGTTTGAATCTTTTACGATAGTTATTGTGTCGAGTAAAGTGCCATCTCCTCCAACACTAAAAATATAATCGATCTTGGTAATTAAATTTTTATTGTTTTCACCAAATAATTCGGGCTGGGATCTAAACTGGATATTTTTTAGCCTTGGGAAATAATCCTCATGGATAAAAAATGTGATGTTGCGATCGTATAATAAATTAATTAATTGCTGCACATAAGGCAGTGCATCTTCCTTAACCAATCTACCATAAATGCCAATATTCATTGAAACTAAATATTAAGATAATTCATGAGCGAATCATAACGATCTTTAATTATTTCCACGAGGTCTGATTCCTGAAAAAATGCTTTAACGATATATTCAAACCGCTCGAATGTTGCAACGATATGTTTTATCTCAGTGATATCCACTTTAATAGTAACTGCATGTTTTCCATTGTCAGGATCCACATTAAAATATAAGCTTAAAATATGCGCCCCGTTGCTTTCTACTATCCTGGCAATATCGCTCAATACATAGTCGGTTTTATTATTCAGCTCAATGATGATAACACCACCGGGCTCACTAATGGAACTCATTTTTGCAAAATTGAACAGCAAACTTTGCAACGTGATCATCCCAAGGTAATTCATTTCATCATCTACAACTGGAATTATAGTAGTTTTTAAATTCGCTGCCACCCTCAGCACTTCATATATATGTTCAACATCTCTTACAAAAGGTTTATAAAGATTTTTCAGGAACTTGCCCAGTTGCTCATGCGTATCATTAAAATCAAGAATATCATCTTCACTTACTAATCCGATATATTTTTTATTTTCAACGAGTGGAAGATGGGTGAGTTTAAATTCGTACATCCATTCTATCGCCTTATCCCCTGTATCTTTTATTTTGAGAGGGGGAATATTTTCGGATATAATGTCTTTTGCCAGCATGTTATTTAATTTCCTCGAGAAATTCTTTGAGATAATGATTAAACTCTTCCGGTTGTTCCATCATTGGAGCGTGACCACATTTATCAATTAAAATTAATTTCGAATTCGGTAACAGCTTGTGAAATTCTTCTCCAACAAACGGAGGTGTTATCGTATCATCCTGCCCCCAAATAAGCAGAGTGGGTGCCTGTATTTTTGCAACTTCCTCTGCGAGATTTTGCCTTATGGCACTTTTTGCCGTAGCAAGCACCCTTATCACTTTATTCCTGTCGTTCACTATCTCAAACAACTCATCCACCAATTCTTTAGTTGCAAACTTCGGGTCATAGAAAGTGAGTTCGGCTTTCTTTTTAATGTAATCGTAATCGCCACGTTTCGGATAACTGTCGCCCATAGCACTTTCAAACAGACCTGAGCTGCCGGTAAGCACAACACCTTTTAATTTATCGGGATTTTGAAGCGCATAGATCAGCGCAATATGCCCCCCAAGCGAATTTCCCAATACGATCACGTGTTCATATTTTTTCCAGGCCACAAATCGCTCAACATAGTTAACATATCCTGTAACGGTGGTTTCATCCAGCGGCAACTCATACAATGGTAAAATTGGAATTACAACCTTATGTGTAGCTTTAAAATATTCGATGATATCAAAAAAATTACTCAGCGCCCCAAACAAACCATGCAACAGCATCAGCACATCGCCTTCGCCTTCTTCAACATATTTAAACCCGTTTTCCTCTGTAATTGTGTGATCCATACCTGTCAGTGAATTACAAAAATATGAATTTTGGGCTGTTAAAAAAGTTTTGGCCCTTATTCAGCCGAGCATTTGAACCCAATTGCGCAATATTGGTAATCCATGTTCAGTAAGAATTGATTCCGGGTGAAATTGCAATCCGTATAATGGCAATTCTATATGTTTGAGTGCCATAGGCTCTGAACCCGCAACAGTAGAAGCAATTACTTTTATTTCAGCGGGGATGTTTTCTATGTTCAGTGAATGATAGCGCATAACAGGAAATTCAAATGGAATTCCTTTGAAGATCGGATCATCCTCATGTTTAACGTGGGAGGTTTTTCCGTGGACCGGTACCGGCGATTTGATCAATGTGGCGCCGAAATATTCTCCAATCGCCTGATATCCTAAACAAATGCCAAGCATGGGCAATTTATTTTTGAAGTGGTGAATAGTGTTTAAGGTAATTCCTGCATTTGCAGGTTTTTTAGGACCTGGAGAAATTACAATTGCCTGAAGCGAAAGTGTATGAATTTCGTTAACGGTAATTTCATCGTTGCGCTTTACCAGCACCTCAACCCCGCATTGCGATAAATAGTCATAAAGGTTATAGGTAAATGAATCGTAATTATCGAGCAACAATATCATGGTTCGTTTTCCGAATTATGTTTTTCTGCTTTATTCTCTAATTCCATGAACCATTGCTGCAATGAATTAAATATATTTTTTACCGGGGGAATTATTTTTCCGATTGTTTCAATTGTTTCCGGAGCCAATGGTTCTATTTTTTCATAAACAACAGATTCTGCTTTTGTATCTAACGGCAGCAACTGCATATTGTTGGCATAAAATAATAATGTGGAATAAAGCAATGTCCATATCACCACCCAAACAATTGCACCGGCAAATTTATTTATAAAATTCAGCTTCAGGGCCTTGAAAAGTCCCTCCATCCCTTTTGCAGCCAGCCTGAACAATAAATAAATGAGAAGGAAAACAACAAGGAAAGAAATTATCGGTAAATATTTTGAAGAAATATTAAACCACCTATCGAGAGTAATTGCAGAGATGTTGCTTAAATAAACCGCCGCCATTATTCCAATTATAATTGCGATAAGAGACACAATGGATTGGATAAGCCC
This sequence comes from Chitinophagales bacterium, assembly GCA_044448625.1. Taxonomy (GTDB): domain Bacteria; phylum Bacteroidota; class Bacteroidia; order Chitinophagales; family BACL12; genus UBA7236. The sequence continues at coordinate 3,132 of JBIOHA010000304.1, forward strand.
CCGGCTAAAACCATAAATGAATGCAAGTAATAAAACAATGCCGTAAATAATGTCGATGATCATGGTGAGGCGTGAGTGATGATTTAGTTTAAATTTTGCTCAATCTTGCTCAATTAATAGG
>JBIOHA010000305.1:0-3238 GCA_044448625.1 Chitinophagales bacterium
GGGGCCACAGAGATGAATTAATGGTAAATGTGCCATTATTCGGATTTGGATAGATCTCAAACCGGCTCCCGATAGCTATCGGGATCGGCTGCTCATCAGCGGTTGATCCTTCTTTACATGGAACAGTAACCAAAATCGAATTCGAATTTTTAAAACAACCGGTAGCAGTTTTTGTAACACGACATTTATAATTTCCCGTTGTGGTTGCTGTATAATTTATTGAAGTTGCCCCGGCCAATAATGATGCTCCTTTATACCATTGATATGATAATCCTCCACCGGCATTTGCAGTTAAAACTACAGAGCCTCCGGTGCAAAATGTTGTTGCACCTCCGGCTGTAATTGTTGCGGTAGGTAATTTATTTGCTGTAATAATTATTGTATTCGATGTTGCGGTTCCACACGCACTTGTAGTTGTGCAAGTATAATTTCCTGTTGTAACAGCAGTATAATTTAAATTCGTTGCGCCGGCAATATTGTTTCCGTTCTTTTTCCATTGCAATGAGGTTCCGGAATGCGTTGCTGTTAAAACAACATTCGATCCCTGACAGAATGTTGTTGGTCCGCCAGCGGAAATTGAAATGGTTTCGGCAACACCGTCGTCGATGAGGCCGTTGCAGTTATCGTCGAGGGAGTTGCATATTTCATCAGTGGGATTACATTCAGCTTCTAATTTAACTAACCAATAATCGTATGCACCAAGACTTGCTTCCGTTTTTGTTCCGCAGGTATTTCCTGATGATGAAAATCCACCTAAAATAAATCCTCCGTCATTTGACTGTCGTACTGATCTTAATTCGTCGATACCTAATTCGCCAATTGAATTTTGCCAGGTAATTTCGCCGGTTGCATCTAATTTAACAATATAATAATCAACTGGTGGCGGAATATAGGTTCCATAAATATCATAATATCCGTTGCCGGTTGTTGCTTCAGTTTTATTTCCAGAGATCATCGAATTTGAGATGCCGCCTAAAAGAAATCCACCATCATTAGTTTGAATTGCAGAGTATAAATTTTCATATGAACTTCCTCCTATTGTTTTTTGCCATTCAATCGAACCAATTGAATTGACTTTGACAGCCCAATAATCATATCCGCCAAAACTTGCCTGGGTTTTATCACCAGAAATTGATGAAAAAGAACTTCCTCCAAGAAAATATCCTGCATCCGCAGTTTGTTGAATAGAAAATAAAATTTCTGTTGAGGTGCCACCAATTGTATTCTGCCATTCAATATTTCCGGAACCGTCAAGTTTGATTATCCAATAATCGCCATAGAGTGATAAACCCCCAACAACTCCTTCGGTTTTATCACCAGAAATCGGCGATTCGGAAGAGCCTCCAACAATATAGCCACCATCAGCTGTTTGCTGAATACCCGATAATATATCATTTTTTAACCCACCAATTGCATTTTGCCAAACTATATTTCCAACTGCATCTAACTTTATTATCCAATAATCGTATACCCCTATTTTTGCTTCAGTCTTATCGCCTGAAATACTCGAATTAGAATTTCCACCAAGTATATATCCGCCGTCAGTTGTTTGCTGCAAAGCAATGAGATCGTCAGAACCATTTCCACCAATTGTATTTTGCCATTCAATATTACCTGAAGCATCAAGTTTTATTACCCAATAATCATCACTTCCATTTTTTGAATTCTCTGTTTTGTCGCCTGAAATATTAGAATATGAATATCCTCCTAAAATATAACCGCCATCAGCGGTTTGTTTTGCATTATTTAAATAATCTTCTCCGGAACCACCGATCGTATTGTCCCATTCAAGGTTTCCCGAAATATCAAGTTTAGCGATCCAATAATCTCCGCCATAAATCCCTCCTATCAATGTTTCCGTTTTATCACCTGAATTTACAGAATTTGAGAACCCACCAACAATATATCCACCATCATCTGTCAATTCAACAGATGTGAAAAAATCAGTGGAAATTCCACCGATCGTATTCTCCCATTCAATATCAACTGTTGGCAAACAACCAACCACACCCTCATCAGTTAACCCATTAAAATTATTATCCACTCCATCACATATTTCCGACGCTCCTGGAAAACTTAATGCCGAGCAATCGTTAAAATCATCGTTGGTTAAACTATAAAAATCTCCAGGTTCATAACAAACAGTACCCAACATGCCGCCATTTCCAAATCCATCATTGTCATAATCGCCATAATATGGAATCAACGGACAATCATCAGCAGTTAATTTCACCACCCAAAAATCCCATCCACCGATATTGGCATCAGTTTTATCGCCCGAGATACCCGAATTGGATGGGCAACCAAGCAAATATCCGCCGTCAGCAGACTGATGTACAATATTTTCTCCTGCATAACCATAACATTCAAAACATCCATAATCGTTGAGTCCTTCTGATAAAGTACCGCCAATTGTTTTTTGCCAGCTAACAACGCCCGCAGCATTTAATTTCACCAACCAGAAATCAATTATTCCAATAAGTGGGTCTGTTTTGTCGCCGGAAATTCCGGAAGTAGAGCTGCCACCCAAAATATAGCCTCCGTCCAACGTTTCTTCTGCTGAATACAAACGTTCAACTCCTGATCCCCCTATAGAATTTTCCCATTGTTTAATTCCGGTTGAATTTAATTTTACAACCCAATAATCATTTGCTCCAATACCACCGGCCATAAAACCGCCATCAGAAGTTTGCTCAATGTTTTTCAAAGTTGCACCACCGGTATGAAAAAAATTATAGCGCCAAATAACTGCACCAGTGACGTCTTCTTTACAAACAACAAAATGATATTCTGAACCTGCCTGCTCACGTCCACCAATTATAAATCCGCCATCAGTTGTTTGCTCTATGTCATACAACATTCCAAAGACAGCCCCATTCATATTATTTTCCCAAACAGTACCCCCAATCGAATTTAATTTAATCACTTTATAATCATGATATCCATTAAAATCCGAAGTGTTGCCAATTGCGATATAACCTCCATCCGCTGTTTGTTTAACCGAACCGCAAACATCATCATAGGTGCCTCCAAAAGAACGCTGCCATACAATACTGCCTGAAGTATTCAATTTTAATATCCAAAAATCGGATTGATTGGAAAGCGGTCCGATCAATCCCAGGGTTTTATCACCCGATATGTCGGATCTTGATGTTCCTCCAAGTATATACCCTCCATCTGATGTCTGCTGTACAGAACTAAGAACATCCTCAGCACTCCCACCAATGGTATTTTGCCA
>JBIOHA010000306.1:0-3213 GCA_044448625.1 Chitinophagales bacterium
GGTTAACACGATCAGTATTGAAGGTGTAGTTTCCGATTCTGTAACACAAAAACCAATTGAGCTTGCCGCTGTTACCATTACAAAGGAAAATGATTCTACTATTATTACCGGTTCAATTACCGATTTTGAGGGTAAATTCAAATTAAATATTCCCAACCCCGGAAAGTATACGCTGCATTATAGTTTTGTTGGCTATAATGAAACGAATAAAAATATAAATGTTGATGCCGGCAAGCCAATGGTTTTTGCAGGCAAAACATTTATGACCCTGGATGCCACAACACTTGATGATGTAAATATCACTGTTCAAAAAGAATATTTTCAAAGCAGCATCGACAAAAAAGTGTACAATATTGAAAAGGATATTGTCGCTTCCGGAGGATCGGCATCTGATGCGTTACAAACAATTCCATCAGTGGTAATTGATATCGACGGTAATATCAGCCTGAGAGGTAGTGAGGGTGTGAGAATATTTATTGATGGAAAACCAAGCGGAATTGTCGGCAGCAATATGAATGCAATTCTGGAACAAATTCCCGCGAGTTCAATTGAGAGTATTGAAGTGGTGACAAATCCTTCAGCAAGATATGAAGCGGAAGGAAGTTCAGGAATAATAAATATTGTATTAAAGAAAAATAAAAAATCGGGGTTGAACGGAAATATAACGGCAGGAATTTCAACTACACCAAAATATGAAGCCGGTGCATCGCTGAATTTCCGCAACCAGAAATTAAATTTTTATTCTAATTATAGTTATGTTCACGACGATCGCGATAGTTATGGTTCCACTTTCAGAAAAACTTTTGAGCCCGACACAACATTTTATCTCGCATCGGAAAGTAATTCAAATTCCATTTCTCAAATGAATATGTTGCGTACCGGACTTGATTATTATATCAACGATAAAAATACAATTGGTGTCTCAGCATCATTGCATTCCGGTAATTCAAACCGGGCGGATAATGGAGCATATACATTTCTTGATCTTGATTCTACACTCACTTCAACCAGCAACAGGCTAACAGAAGGAGAAAATACCGGAAAATCTTTCGGCGCAGGAATGAACTACAGAAAAATATTCAATGATCCCAAACATTTATTGACCGCAGATCTTTTTTATTCGCAAGGAACAGGAACCGACATGAACGATTATTCCGAAAGTTTTTTTGATGCTGATAATATTGAAATGGGATCACCTTTATTGCAATTTGTTTCGCGGCCATCAAAAAACGTTGATGCAAATGCGCAAACTGATTATGTAAGGCCATTTAAAAATGGCAACCAGTTTGAAACAGGTTTAAAATATACAAAAGAGGTAAAAGACAATACGATCTATTCTGAATCATTTGATGAGGTAATCAACGACTGGCAACCTGACGATACGATCAACAACCAGTTTATTTATAATGAAGATGTTATTGCTGCATATGTGATCTGGAATTCCAGTTTTAAAAAATTTGGATATCAGCTTGGCCTGCGGGCTGAACAAACCTATACCACTTCTGATCTGGTTACTACCGATGAAACTTTTAATAAAGATTATTTCGGATTATTTCCAAGTGTGCACGTTGTATATAAATTTAATGAGGGGACAGAATTGGGAGCAAGTTACAGCCGCCGAATCGACAGGCCCAATGCATGGTTCTTAAATCCATTTCCCGATTATTCGGATCCTTATAGCTTCAGGGCCGGTAATCCTTTTCTTGAACCGGAATATGAAAATTCGTATGAAATATCCTTCAATAAGGATTTTAAAAAACATTCATTATCAGCTTCGGTATATTACCACCATGTACTCAATGAAATTTCACCATATACAATTGTGAATGAAGAAGGAATTTCTTTCATGACCTTTCAGAATTACAATGAAGAAAAAAAATACGGCCTGGAACTGGTGGGAAAAAATGAATTTTATAAATGGTGGAACATGACATCGAGCATTAATTTTAATCAAACCCTGCTGGATGCACAGAATCTTGAATTGGGTTTAACAAATTCACAATTCACTTATAATATCAGGGTGATGTCGTTTTTCCAGGTGCTGAAACAAACAGCTTTTCAATTAACCTTTAGCTATAATACGCCATGGACATTCGCACAGGGCGAATCGCAACCCATTTATTTTCTGGATGCGGGATTAAAATCTGATTTCTTCCAAAACAAATTGAGTGTGAACCTGAGCATGAGCGACGTATTTGATACCAGGATCTGGGAAGGAAACAGCGAAGGAATTAATTTCTATTCAGAATATTCACGAAAGCGCCAGTCGCAGATAGCAGCATTAAAACTCACCTGGAAATTTGGCCAACAAGATAACAGGCGACGAAACAGCAAGGGTATGGAAGAAAATTATGATGGTGGTGGGATAGAGATGTTCTAATCAAAATAGTTGACCGATTTCACAGATCGAGGGGTTGCCACGGATGGACAAGGATGGGTTTTTAAAAAGATACCATTCATCAAACAACTGCTTTAATTGCCACGGATGGCACGGATGGACAAGGATAGGTTTTTAAAAGATACCATTCAACAAACAACTGCTTTAATTGCCACTGATGGCCCGGATGGACACGGATGGGTTTTTAAAAAGATGTCATTCTACAAACACCTGTTTTAATTGCCAGGGATGGCACGGATGGCACGGATGGGTTTTTAAAAAGATGTCATTCTACAAACACCTGCTTTAATTGCCACTGATGGCACAGATGGACACGGATGGGTTTTTAAAAAGATGTCATTCTACAAACACCTGCTTTAATTGCCAGGGATGGTACAGATGGTCGCGGATGGGTTTTTGGATATCAGCTAATCAGCTAACTGGCGCTTATAAAGCTGAATTGCATTTTCGATTCCAAGATATAAAGCATCGCTGATAAGGGCGTGACCAATCGAAACTTCGTCGAGGTGAATTAATTGTTGTTTAAAATATTTCAGGTTTTGAAGATTGAGGTCGTGGCCGGCGTTTATTCCCAATCCAACTTTATAAGCAGCATTTGCCGCAGCAGAATAATTTTTTATTGCAGCCTCCCTGTTTGAAATAAATTCTTGTGCATATGGACCGGTATATAATTCAATCCTGTCGGTTCCACTTTCTTTTGCTGCATGCACCTGGTCAAATTCAGCATTTAAAAAAACGGATACTCTTATTCCCATCGATTTAATTGCCGCTATGATCTTTTTTAGCTGATCAATATTTTTAATCACATCCCAACC
>JBIOHA010000307.1:0-3212 GCA_044448625.1 Chitinophagales bacterium
CCATTGAAGATAAATACCAAACACTTTCAAACGGCGTGTTGGTTTCGTCGAAAAAAAATACCGATGGCACAAGAACAGATAACTGGAAAATGGATCAGCCGCATGCACCTTATTTATTTATGATAGCAATTGGCGAATATGCTGTGATAAAAGACAACTGGAAAAATATGCCGGTAAATTATTATGTTGAAAAAGAATATGCTAAAGACGCAAAAGCAATTTTCGGCAACACACCCGAAATGATCGATTTTTATTCGAATAAACTTGGTGTTAAATATGCCTGGCCAAAATATAGTCAAATAATTGTTAGAGATTATGTAAGCGGTGCGATGGAAAATACCACTGCAACCGTTCATGGTGAATTTGTTCAGCAGCATTCCCGCGAATTACTCGACGAATCAAATGAAGATGTTATCTCACATGAATTATTTCATCAGTGGTTTGGCGATCTTGTTACCTGTGAAAGCTGGAGCAATGTGCCGCTCAACGAATCATTTGCAACCTATGGTGAATATTTATGGCGAGAATATAAATATGGTAGAGACGATGCTGATTATCTCGGCATGAAGGACCTCGAAACATATATTGATGAAGCATCTTATAAGCAGGTTGATATTATTCGTTTCGACTATGAAACAAGGGAAGATATGTTTGATTCACATTCGTATGCCAAAGGAGGCCGGGTGTTGCATATGCTGAGGAAATATTTGGGAGATGATGCATTTTTTGCCGGGTTAAAAAAATATCTCGACGACAATAAATACAGTTCTGTTGAGATCCATAATTTGAGACTTGCCATGGAATCTGTAAGTGGTGAAGACCTCAACTGGTTTTTTAATGAATGGTTTTTAAGCAGCGGACATCCGGAGATCGGAGTTTATTATGAGTATAATGAATTTGATAAAACGCAGAAGATAACCATTCAGCAATACCAGGATACTACCATCGCCCCCATTTATACCATTCCAATGGATATCGACATTTATGTCGACGGAAGAGTAGATCGTAAAAAGATCATATTGGATAAACAAATTCAGGATTTCATTTTTGCTGTGGATTCAAAACCTGATCTAGTAAATGTTGATGCTGAAAAAATGTTGTTAGGAACAAAAAGTGATGTCAAGTCAGACGAAGAATATATTTTTCAATATAAAAATGCACCCTTGTTTTTAGACAGAATGGAAGCGATAGAAATGTTGAGCTCTGCTCAATTGGAAAGCAGTGCTGCAAAAGATGTGATCGTGGCCGCATTGGATGATAAGCATTGGGCGATACGCCAATTTGCCATAGATACTTTAATGATTGACAATTATACCTCTCAGGAAGTAAAAAATAAAATTCTTTCCCTTGCTAAAAACGACCCGAAGAGTTATGTGCGGGCTTCTGCAATTGCTAAATTAAAATTTATTACAGGAATTGATGCATGGTCGGTATACAATGAATCGTTAAATGATAGTTCGTATGCAGTAATATCAACAGCGCTAACTGCAGTTTATAACAACGATCCTAAAAAAGGATTAGAGCTTGCTCGCACCTATAACAAAATTGATAATTATAATCTCAGCTATACCGTAATGAATATTATCGGCCATGAAGGATCTGCTATCGACAACGATTATTTTATCCACCAGTTTGAAGAATCATCGGGATTTGAAAGTTATTTTGTGATGATCAATTACGAACCCTTCCTTCAGCGAATGAACGATTCATATATCATAATTAAAGGGGTTGACGAGCTGAAGAAAATTGCAACGGATAAAGAAAATTTCTGGATGTCGTTTACTGCAATGGGAATTATCTCAGGTTTAATACCGATCTATGAAGAAGCATTAGCGAATGAAACCGATCCTCAAATAAAGAAATCACTACAGGCATCTATTGATCATATCAATGAAGTGCTTGCAGAATTGAATAGTGCGGTTGAGGAGGAGTATTGAAAACGTGTTCAGGTGTAAAGGTGTTAACGTGTTCACGTTGATTTGTATGTGTGTAAATGTGTATAGGTGTATATATGTGTGGGTGTTAATGCATATAGGTGTAAAACTGGCCTTGAGGAAATAATAATTGAATGTATTTGTTAGTTCAAAATTAATTGGCGAAAAATATTGCCGTTATTTGTTCGAAATCCAACTGCCCACTGCCCACTGTCCCTCACCCACCTCAATAAATTACAAGTGATTAAACACGAAACACGAGTGACGAATATATCTATCGCATACTCTGATTGCTACTGAGACTGTGACTGCCAACTGCTTACTGCCAACTGCCCACTGCCAACTGCCCACTGCCAACTCACCTTTCACCACTCACTAAAACGCCTGCATATCAACCAGCTTTGCATACAACCCATTTTTCGAGATCAATGCATTATGATTTCCGCGTTCAACAATTTTACCTTCCTGCATTACAATAATTTCGTCAGCATATTGGATGGTTGATAATCGGTGCGCAATAACAATTGAAGTTCTGTTCTTCATTAATTTAAACAAGGCATCCTGCACCAGTTTTTCATTTTCAGTATCGAGCGATGATGTTGCTTCGTCAAGGATCAGGATCGGTGGATTTTTATATATGGCTCTCGCAATCGTAAGTCGCTGGCGTTCTCCACCGCTTAATTTAGATCCCCTGTCGCCGATAATAGTTTGATAACCATTTTCCAACCGGGAAATAAATTCATGTGCATTGGCCACTTTAGCTGCCCTGATCACATCTTCTTCATTTGCATAGTCAATTCCAAAAGCGATATTATTAAAAACAGTATCATTAAATAATATCGAGTCCTGGGTTACGATGCCAAGCAGGTTTCTTAAACTTGTTATGCGCAGGTCGCGAATATTAAAATCATCTATCAATATTTCTCCACCGGTTACATCATGAAACCTTGCAAGCAGGTCAACAAAGGTAGATTTGCCCGAACCTGATGGGCCCACCAACGCGATCATCTTCCCTTTCTCAATTTTTAAACTTACGCCGTGCAAAACATTATTTTCTGCATAGCTGAAACTCACATTTTTATATTCAATAGTATTTGAAAAGGTTTTTATGCTGGTGGCATGTAATGATTCTTTAATATTAATAGGAGCGTCCATAATTACTTCAATACGCTCGAGTGATGCAATACCACGCTGAATATAAAAATATGAATTGGCAACATTTCTTGCCGGGCCCAGCATATTGGCAAATATCAGGATATAACCAATAAAAATATCGGC
>JBIOHA010000308.1:0-3168 GCA_044448625.1 Chitinophagales bacterium
TGCTCTTGCGGCAGCATTCGACCGCTTGTTTGTAAATGGATTTAGTTTACCCTATGGATCAGGAATTATATTTTATAGTCTCATTGTTATCGGATTAATTATTTGGGGAATCAGGTATTCAATTACAAGAGGGAAACGTGCATTGTATATCACCATGATGTCGTTCACGATGCTGATCATCGGGTTGACTTCTTATGCCATGGTGCTCATTCGTGCAAAAGCGGATCCCGTAATAAATATGAACGGCATAAATGATGTGCATTCATTTTTATCTTATTTAAAACGCGAACAATACGGCAGCCGTGCAATTTTTTACGGACCTTACTGGACAGCACAGCCATTGCAATACGAAAAAGGAAAAGCAAAATACGGAGTGGTGGAAGGTAAACCTGGTTATTCAGTGATATCGCATGAATTCAATCCCGTTTATGCAATACCTGAAGAATATCTCAATTCAGGAAATCTCAGTGCTGAAGCATTATTAATTCAGGAAAGGAATAAAAAAGTTTTATTTCCACGCATGGGTTCACTTGAAGACAGGCATGCATCGTTGTATTATGCATGGGCCGGTGTTGAAGGGGAGGCACAAAAAACATATGTTCCCTCCTATTCCGATAACATGAATTTCTTTTTTAATTATCAGCTCGGTCATATGTTCTGGAGATATTTTATGTGGAATTTCTCCGGTCGACAAAACGACAACCAGGGAACATTTGCCGACAACTATAAAGATGGTAACTGGATAACGGGTATCGATATGGTTGATAAATCGAAAAACAAACAATTGGAATCTTTGCCTCCGTCATTTACTGACCTGGTTTCGCATAATGTATTTTACATGCTTCCATTTATTATTGGAATTATGGGGATGGTGTTCCAGTTTAAAAAAGATAAAAAAGGTTTTTTAGTGGTATTCATCTTTTTCTTTTTTATGGGATTCATGAATATTTTCAATATGAACCAACCGCCAACCGAACCACGTGAACGTGATTATGCGCAAATAGGTGCGTTTTTCGCTTTTGCGCTTTGGATTGGGTTTGGTGTTGCAGCAATTGTTGATCTCGCCAAAAACTTTACGGCTAAAATGATACAGGAATATTCTTTATATAGCTTCCTGTTTATTTTCATCATGTTTATTACAGGACTAACCATGTATCATTTTCCAACATTATTATGGATATTGGTGTATGCGCTAGGGTTAATGTTATTGATGGGATTTATCGGATCATTGATTTATAAAGCAACAAAGAAAGAAATTTCAGTGGCGGCCATTGCATTGCTGCTTTGTTTGCCTGCACCATTTCTAATGGGTTCACAGGGATGGGACGATCATAACCGTTCAACAAGAACTTTCGCAAGAGATATTGCGAGAAATTATCTTGAGTCCTGTCCGCCGAACGCAATATTATTTACCCAGGGCGACAATGATACGTATCCTTTGTGGTATGCGCAGGAAGTGGAAAATATCAGGCCTGATGTGCGGATCGTAAACCTGAGTTTGTTGGGTGTAGATTGGTATATCAATCAATTGCGTCACGCAACAAATGAAACCATGCCGGTAAAACTTTCTCTAACCGCTGATAAAATTGCGGGCGATAAAAGAAACCAGATCATCTCGAACGATAAAAGCAAGTACAAAAATTCGGTGTTGGAATTAACTGATTTTATCAAATTTATCGGAACCGATGATCCAAAGGTCCAGATCTACAGCGAAGGGCTTGAAGATTATTTTAATTATACGCCTACACAAAATATTAAAATAAGTATTGATGCTGGTTTGATAAAACAAAACAGGATCGTTCCAGATTTAATGATGGAAGATCTGAAAGCGGAATTGAATTTCAAATTAAAAAGGCCAACCCTGCTGAAGAATGACCTGATGACGCTGGATATTATCGCCAACAACATCAACACCAGGCCAATTTGTTTTGCCATTAGTGTATCTGACGAATCCCATCTTGGGCTTGAAAAATATCTCATGCAGGAAAACATGGTGTACCAGATCATGCCCGTGGAAATGGAAAATGAAAAATCGCAAATGGACGGCTATCAGAAAAATATGAATACCGATATTCAATATGATCTGCTGGTAAATCAAAAAGAAAAATTTACATATGGCGGTGTGGAGAAAGGAAAGAAAATGTATATCGATCCAAGTGGCATGGGTTCTATCCTCACCACAAAATATCTCAACTATTTTGAGCTGGTAAAAAGCCTCACCTCAGAAAAATTATACCTCGAAGCGCAGGCAAAACAAATGATGAAGGATACCGTAAATGAAGAATACGATGAGGTTGGTCAGCAATTGATGGAAGAGAGTGCTGACAAAAAACAAAAAGCGCTTACTGTGCTTGATCTCATGATCGAATTGTTTCCTAACGCCAGTGTGCCTTATGATTATAATATGGTGAATGTGGCGCAGGTATATCAGCAGTTGGGCAATAATGAAAAGGCAATGGAAATAATTAAAACACTCAGGGGCCCGACCTTGGAAGAGCTGGAGTATTATTATAAGATGACGCAGAACGACCAGGTTACGGCAGGAATGTTTGACCAGGATAAATACAATGCTGAAAAATGTATTTATTATTCAGTTGAAATTGCAAAACAGGCAGGCGATAAAGAATTTGAGGAATCACTAAATAATAGCTGGGAATCATTAAGACTAAAATACGGCATTCTGGCACCTAATGAGAGAACAAGAAAAACGAAATAACCGGAGGAAATTTAATAATCTTGTTTTTGGCCGACAGCCGGTAATGGAGTTATTAGAAAGCGATAAAACAATTGATAAGATATTATTGCAGCAATCGGCACAGGGTGAAATAATTCCGCTTATCAAAAAAAAAGCGGCAGAAAAAGAGATCCCGCTGCAATATGTTCCCGTTGAAAAATTAAATGTACTAACTGGAGGCAATCACCAGGGTGTGATTGCCTTTATTGCTTCCATAGAATTTCAAAGCATAGAAAACATTTTGCCTTTTATTATTGAAAAGGGTGAAGTTCCGCTGTTGTTGATCCTGGATGGAATAACCGATATAAGGAATTTCGGGGCTATTGCACGAACTGCTTACGCAAGTGGTGTTCATGCCATCATCATTCCTGTTAACAGCGCTGCACCCGTAAACGAAGATGCAATTAAAACCTCTGCAGGTGCACTTACCAAAA
>JBIOHA010000309.1:0-3159 GCA_044448625.1 Chitinophagales bacterium
ATATTTCTTGGGTCGCTGGCGTTGAGCGCTGATTGTTGAATTTCAGTTTTGTTAGCAGTTCCTCCTGTGGTTGTTTTATCAGGGTCAATTAATTTCTTTTCATAAACAATTTCGCCTAAAACATTAAATAATTTAATTTGAATTGGGCCGGGGAGTTGATACTGGAATTCTAAGCTGATAAATTCAAATGCCGGATTTGGATGAATAGTGAAGTAAGGTTGAGAGAGGTTTGCAATTGTTAAAGTGGTATCTGCACATTCGGTTATAAATTCGGCAGTATCTGAAATAATGCTCTCACCTTCACAGCTGGTAATCAAAATAACTTCATACAATGTGCAGGAGTCAAGTCCAGTGAAGTTATAGGTACTGCCAAATGTTGTAAATGTATTTATCTCGCCAGTTTCTGTATTTGTGATTATAAGTTCATATTCATGTGCCGGTGCATCTGTCCAATTGCAACCAGCAGAAGTATAGGTGATATCGGTAACATCTATTGTAGTTTCAAAAACACATTCAATATCTACAGAGTCATTTATGGTTTTTGCATATACATTATCCACCTGGTCGCGGGCAAACACATGACCAAATGCAAACCTGGCTGTATCACCGGGAGAAATATAAGGTCTGTAAAAAGATAGCTGCATCGACATGTCAGCCACCTCATTTCCGGTAGTATTGTATCCTCCGGTGCCATTAAAGACATCGGAAATAGAAATTGCATCCGTAGTATTAAAATTACCAAAGCTACCCTGTGCAAGTGCGTCACCTGAAACGAGTGCCAAATACAATCCATATTCCAGGCCAATTGCTGTTACATAATTAGAATCGTTGTCTACTTCCTGAATAGTGGTAAAATCTGCTGTCCATATTTGTTCATTGTCAGGATCCATATTTCTAAAATAATAAAGGTTGTGCAGCGAGTCGGGCGAATTATTAATTACCAGGATGCTGGTTATGAAAAATAGTCCGGATGAGTAGGCGGTTGTAGTTTGCCTGACAGTAACATCCGAAACAACTCCTTCCCAAATTACTGAAATACTATCCGGTGTTTCGATATAGTCAATAATATTTCCAGGAAATTCATTTATTGCACATACGGTGTCGCTATTTCTATAAAGATCTCCGTCAAATTCAATTCCCCAACCTTCCACTGCAGAGCCTGGTGAGACAAAATCCCCGGAATAAGGTGGGTCACCTATACCCCATCCATCATAACCATAATCGACAATAAATCCATAAAATCCAGGTTCTCCAAAAGCATCATTCGAGCCTTCATTAATGAAACCTGGTGGTATGGTATCAGTAATAAATACACCGCAGTTGTTGATGCCCAATTCTATCAAAGGTGTTTTTATAAAAGCGCTGCCTTCAAAAAGCTGGGCAGATAAATTAAATAAAATGATTATCCCTGAGAGGAAAGTAAAAAAATGTTTCATAGCAGTCGCGTTTTTATAAAGGTAATTGAGGTAGAAAAGAAAATGGTAATGGGAATGTCAGAAAGTATTGATCGGGACATGAATTCTGTTTCACATTTCTGCATACATGGAGTGTTATTTTTTCGCAGCAGGGTTTTTCCTCTGCCTGAAGCACTCCGGAGTGTCGATGCGGGGTTCTTGCCGTAATTAAAATGAAATAAATCCGCAAAACCCTGCGATTGATTTGCGGAATTTTATTTTGCAATACGTACATCATAAAAATCCAAATAATTTGTTACTGGATCTCCGATTAATTTTTTTATCGGCGGCAATAACCGGGCTCAGACTTTAGAAAGTAATATTGCAATTGAGAGAGGGTCTTTCTGCCCGACGCAGGGTTGGCCGGTAAATAATTTTATTTGCAGGCCGAACGCTATTGTGAAATAATGATTTAAATAGAAAATCCGTTTCTGGATTATATTAAAAAATAATGACCTTTGGTTTCTCTTTTTTAAATTTGAAATAAAAACCCGGTTATGGCAAAAATTCTATGTGTATTATACGATGATCCGGTTACCGGATATCCAAAATCATTGATTCGGGATGGAATTCCGGAGTTAACAGGTTATCCCGGCGGGCAAACCCTGCCAACTCCTTCAGCAATTGATTTTATTCCCGGACAATTGCTCGGCTCTGTTTCTGGCGAACTTGGTTTGCGCAAATTTCTCGAAGCTGACGGTCATCAATTGGTTGTAACCTCTGATAAGGATGGGGAAGATTCCGTTTTTGAAAAAGAGCTAATTGATTCAGAAATTGTTATATCTCAACCCTTCTGGCCCGCATATTTAACTGCAGACCGCATAATAAAAGCAAAAAATTTAAAATTGGCGATAACGGCGGGAATTGGCTCTGATCATGTCGATCTGGCGGCGGCGATGAAACAAGGAATTACTGTGGCTGAAGTTACTTATTGCAATAGCATCAGTGTTGCCGAACATGTTGTGATGATGATCTTGTCGCTAGTTCGAAATTATATTCCATCCTATGAATGGGTGATGAAAAAAGGTTGGAATATTGCCGATTGTGTTGAGCGGTCGTACGATGTTGAAGGAATGCATGTTGGTTCTGTTGCCTCCGGCCGTATCGGCCTGGCAGTTTTACGCAGACTGAAACCCTTCGATGTTCAATTACATTATACTGACCGCCACCGCCTTCCAAGAGATGTTGAAGATGAACTCGGGCTCACCTTTCACAATAATGTAGAATCAATGGTGAAGGTTTGTGATGTTGTTACAATTAATTGTCCGCTACACCCTGAAACGGAAAATATGTTCAACGAACAACTGATCGGTAAGATGAAACGTGGAGCTTATATCGTAAATACTGCACGGGGGAAAATATGCGACCGGGATGCAATAGCACGTGCGCTCGAAAGCGGTCAATTAGCCGGATATGCAGGCGATGTATGGTTTCCGCAGCCCGCTCCGAAGGACCATCCCTGGCGAACTATGCCGCATCATGGAATGACCCCGCATATTTCGGGTTCCAGCCTTTCGGCGCAGGCACGTTATGCTGCAGGTGTGCGTGAAATTCTGGAATGCTGGTTCCAGGGTAAGCCATTGCGTTCAGAATACCTGATCGTCGATAAAGGTGCACTAGCGGGTGCAGGAGCCCATGCATACAGTGAAGGAAATGCAACTAGTGGCTCGGAAGAAGCGGTGAAATTTAAAACGAAATAATGAAG
>JBIOHA010000310.1:0-3149 GCA_044448625.1 Chitinophagales bacterium
GAGCCAGCTGTTTGCACCAAAGCCCATAATTAATAAACCGGCAGCGATCAGTACAAATACCACAAACGACTGAATTATGAGTCCAACAAAATACCGCGTGAGGTATTTTTTGCTGAAGGCCATTATCCTTTGCGCATTGGGTTCAAATTTTGTCGGGGTGAGTATCATCACAATATTATAAAACAGTTGTTCATCCCGAAGGAAAAAAAATGATATGAAGGTGATGGAAAATAAAGCGACAATGATGTTCCCTAACCCACCAAGAATATTATTTAAAATATTGGTGATTGAAGTTACATTGATCAATGTTTTGAGGTTGGCATTAAGAATATCATTTACCGATTGCGATGGCGCCGTAGGTTCCTGAAACCTGACAATAAGCGAGTCGAGCACTTCTATCTGCTGCTGCAAACCGGCTGCTACACGTTCAGTATCAATATGCGCAATATTATTGGTTTGTTGCACTATCATCGGCGTAAATATTCTCACCAACCCATATAATGCGCCAAATAAAATGGCAATGGTAACCAGGGATGATATTGAATTTGGAATTTTAAATTTCCCTATGCGCAGTTTTTCAATAAAATCACAAATTGGTTTTCCAATTAGCGAAACAATTGCAGCAATAATAAAATAAAAAAGGATTGTCGTGATCTGCAGCAGCAACCAAACAGCTCCAAACACCAGCGCCAGGGTGATAAGGATGATAAGTGTTACTCTAATGATATTTTTATTCGACCAGAGGGATGACATTGGGTTGGTAATTTTTTCGAAAGATAATAAACCTCTTTTGAACCATGAGCCATGAACCAAGAACCAGGATTGGGGATTTCGTATGGCAGGGGTATTAATTAGCTTAGCTGCAGACTGCCTTACCTACCGCAATCTGAATATCAATTTCAACTATTCAATTCTGGAAATTTAAAGAGATCCTCGGCAGTATCAATATCGGATAAGGCCTCCAACAAAAATAATTTCCCATTTTTCGATTCGATCTCATTTTTCGTTTCATCAAATAACCGGTTAGTACTCCACGGTTTATTTTCAAGTATCCACCTGTTCCATTTTTTCATTGCGATCAAATAATATCCACCATCGGTGGCAGGTCCAATAACAAAATCATGAGTTGCCAGTTCATTAAATGCTTTTTCAATATGTTCTGGTGTTAATTCAAAACAATCAGCGCCGATCATTACCACTTCTTTGAGCTCATTTTTAAAAGGAATGGAAAAGCAATAATCCATTCTTGCGCCGAGATCGCCACTGCACTGCGTATATTTTTTATACTTTCCATTATCAAACATATCGTTTCTTGAAACCAGGTCGGAATAAAAAATATATTTTTCGGCGTTTATGTTTTGGGCAATAAGGTTGGTCCTTTCCAGTAATTTCAAATAAATATCAAAGGCTTTATCTTCCCCCAATTCTGCAGCCAGCCGGGTTTTAACCTTCCCTTTAACAGGATTTTTAACCATAATAATAAGCGCTCTCTTATTCATAATTATTTTTTTGCCCTGTGGGTTGTATCCCTGTATCAGGTAACTGCACCGCCACAACTCGATCCGCTGCCCGCGGTACATCCATAGCAATGTTGATTTAAAACAATATCCCTGTTATTTAATTTTTGCAGATCCCATTTTGAAATATGATCGGGCGAACCTCCATTTACTTTTAAACCGAGCATTTGGTTAAAATCACAATCGTAAATTGTTCCCTCCCAGCCAATGGAAATTGTATTGCGGCACATCACGTTTTGCGCAGCAACAGGATTGAACGATTCAATGAGTTTCTGCATATAGCTTTCATAATTCTCCGTTTTAATTAAATAATCCAGAAATCTTGAAATGGGCATATTAGTAATGCAAAACAAACTGTTGAAAGTTATATTGTAATTCCTCTTCAATTCTTTTTTAAACTGATTTTCAAGTGTCAATTGTGTGCCCGGCAAAAAGGCCCCGCTCGGATTATAAACAAGATTTAAAATTAAGCCTGAGTTTTCCATTCCATAGCCGACTGCATTAAGCATTTGCAAAGCTTTAATACTATCATCAAAAACACCGTCGCCCCGCTGCGCATCCGTTCTCGATTTGTTGTAAAATGGCAGTGATGAAACCACTTCAACTTTATGACGAGCAAAAAATTCAGGGAGATCAAAATACTTTTTATTGGAAACGATGATGGTGAGGTTACAGCGCACCATGATCTTTCTCCCCAGCTTTGATATTTCTTCAACAAACCACCTGAAATCAGGATTCATTTCAGGAGCGCCACCGGTAATATCAACCGTAGCGATATTTGTCGTAGCCAATACTTCCAAACATTGCTGCATGGTTGCTCTCGTCATTATCTCTTTTCTGTCGGGTCCGGCATCAACATGACAATGCGCACAGGTTTGGTTGCACATGTAGCCAATATTCACCTGAAATATTTCTGTCTTTACAGGTTTTAGCGGAAATAAATTAAATGTAGCAAGTTTATCATCAAACCGTTCAAAATCTGCCGAAGCTACTTCATGCGTTTGCAACACTTTTAGCTGATAATCATTATCAGCTAATTTATGGTGCTGTGCATGTAGCGATTTTGTTGTCTTCATAAATTAAATACTAAATATGTTCATCTTCCAATTTTGCAATTAATTACATCGTGATTTCCTTGAATTTGTGCATCATTTGTGTTCCATGAACAAGACTGGAGCCCCCTCTTATTGCTGCCGCTACGTGGATCGCTTCCATCATTTGTTCTTCATCGCAACCTTTGGCAAGTGTATCCTGAGTATATGCATCAATACAATACGGGCATTGAATAGTATGAGCCACCGCAAGTGCAATTAAACTTTTTTCCCTTTCTGTTAATGCGCCTTCAGCAAATACCTTTCCGTAATATTCGAAAAAAGCTTTACCCAATTCTCCATCCCAGTCGCTGATATTTCCAAAATTTTTCAAATCTTTCGGGTCATAATAAGTTGAACGTTCCATTTTATAAATGTTTGTTTAATGAATGATTAAAATAAATTACTTTCTATTCTTTTAGCTAATATGTGGTAATGGGTAGTATAAAGACAGGATCAAATTACCGGTGGGCCTCTCATTGAAGTTTTGAGAGCATGCACATTTGGTATAAATATATTTTTTACATCAATAACATATTGA
>JBIOHA010000311.1:0-3128 GCA_044448625.1 Chitinophagales bacterium
TCACCTGATGTTTAAAAGCTTCGCTATAACGAAGATGAATTTTTTGTTTTATCATTTTTAGTCAACACTTTTGTGTCAACTTTTTTTAGGACGAGACAGTTCACTCCTAATTCGTCACTCGTGTTTCCACACTCGTCACTATTTAATTCTTTAACTCTATTCAGTACATGGCGCAGGCGTCCTCGCCTGCACTCACCACTCACCACTCACCTTTTCCTCTCCGTGGTAAATTCTACTAATTGTTTCAATGAAGCAGCGCTTTCCCCCGACGGAAATTTTTCCAATATCCCAAATGCTTCCTGTTGATACTGATGCATTTTCTTTTGCGCATATTCAATTCCACCATGTTTTTTTACAAAATCAATTACATAATTTACTTTTTCGGTATTCTTATTTTCATTGCGGATGATATTGATGATTTGCCGTTTGTCGCTGCGATCGGCATGCTGTAATGTATAAATGATCGGAAGCGTTAATTTCCTTTCTTTAATATCAATTCCCAAAGGTTTTCCGATATCATCATCACCATAATCCAATAGGTCATCTTTAATTTGAAATGCAATTCCAATCTTCTCGCCAAATGAGCGCATTAATTCGATTATACTTTCATCCTTTGTTGCCGATGCTGCTCCTGCGCTACAGGCACTCGCAATTAATGACGCAGTTTTTTTGCGGATGATCTCGTAATAAATATCTTCTTTTATATCAAGCCTTCTCGCTTTTTCAATTTGCAATAATTCACCTTCGCTCATTTCTTTTACTGCATTGCTTGTAATTTTCAACAGGCGGTATTCATTGCTGTCGAGCGATAATAATAATCCTTTCGCCAATAAATAATCACCAATTAAAACGGCGATCTTATTTTTCCATAATGCATTTATCGAAAAAAATCCACGGCGCTCATAGGCGTCATCTACTACATCATCATGCACCAACGTTGCTGTATGCAACAACTCAATTAATGAAGCGGCAGTATATGATGATTCGGTAATTCCCCCGCATAATTTAGCACTGAGCAGAACAAACATCGGTCGCATTTGTTTGCCCTTTCTTTTTACAATATAATACATCACCCTGTCGAGTAATGCCACATTGCTTCTCATTGACAGCTTAAATTTTTCCTCGAAGATCCTAAGTTCATCAGCTACTGGAGCCTGTATTTGCGATAAGCCGGGCATGGGTCTGCAAGTTAAGGCACAATTTTTATTATTGTTAAGGTGGTGTTTTCCCTAATTCAATTCAAATAAATGATTAATTATGCTTCAGTCAATAAAAAGATCCCGAATTCCCACCATAATATTATTTGTTGTTATGGCTTTTGCTACCAACTCCTGCTCAGAAGGAGGCGGGGTAAACATTTTTTCCGTTCAGGACGACATTGACCTCGGCGCACAGATCGCCGATGAGATCGCTGCCGATCCCACCACTTATCCCATACTGGACCCGGTTTTATATGCCGACGCTTATGAACTCGTTAATGATATTCGCGACCGCATTCTTAACGGCGGTGAAGTTTTCCATAAGAATGATTTTGTTTGGGAGGTGCATATCATCAACGACGACGATGTTGTAAATGCCTTTTGCACCCCCGGTGGTTATATCTATATATACACCGGTTTGATCCACTATCTTGATAATGAAGCACAACTTGCCGGGGTACTCGGACACGAAATGGCCCATGCCGATTTGCGACATACTACCGATCAGCTTACCCAGGCGTATGGAATATCATTCCTTTTAAGTGTTTTGCTTGGCGATGATTCGTCTGTGCTGGCAGATATTGCGGCGAGTTTGACCCAACTGGCATTTAGCCGGGAAGATGAATCGCAGGCTGACGAATATTCTGTTATATATTTATGTCCGACTGATTATTATGCCGCTGCTTCAGCCGGCTTTTTTGAAAAGGTGGAGGATGAGGGCGGTGCAGAGATCCCGGAATTTTTAAGTACACATCCAAATCCAGATGATAGAATAGCAAATATTTATGCCACAGCCGAGGAGCTTTCATGTTCTGGTGATGACCTGTTTGTTGACCGCTACAATGACCTGCTAGATGCGCTTCCATAAACAATATGTTGAATTTATTACTCAGTAATAATTAACGAAGAGAATATTTTATCCTGCATCGCGGATTTAATCCGCGATCTCTTTTATCCCCTAACCCCGGGTATTTAATATTGTAACTTCTTCAACAACCATCATTTTATTAAATATTGTTTAAAGGGGAATAATACTTACAACATCCTATCTTAACTTCGCAAAAAAGGATGTTGCCTGACATGTATACTAAATTAATTATTTCGCTTGGAGTGATGCTGTTGTTGTTGAACATTAGTTTAAGTGCGCAGGAAGCATGTACTGTTTTTGGTAAAGTAACAGATGAATTGGAAAACCCCGTGGAAGGAATTAATGTTTTTATTTCCTCCTCAAAAACCGGCACGCTCACTGCTGCCGATGGAACATTCTCATTATCGGGACTGCCTGCCGGTGAAACTTCGGTGATATTCAGTGCGCTCAATTATGAAACTACTACCAGGGTGATCAAATTAAAAGATGGTGAATCTTTTTTTCTTGAAATTTCAATCCATACAAAAGAAGAATTGCTGGATGAAGTTAAGGTTGTTGCAACAAGAGATTATAACAATGTTAAAAGAATGAAAGAAGTGGAAGGAACTCTTATTTTTTCAGGAAAAAGAAATGATGTTATTCTCTTAAATAAAACAAATGCAAATACTGCTGAAAATATTCCACGGCAATTGTTTTCGAAAGTGCCAGGAGTTTATGAATGGGATCTTGATGGAACAGGAGTGCAAACAAGTATTTCTGTGAGGGGATTAAATCCGCATCGGTCGTGGGAATTTAATGTGCGCCAAAATGGATATTCCATAAATTCGGATATTTTCGGTTATCCTGAATCGCATTATAATCCTGCAACTGAAGCATTATCGAAAATAGAATTAGTAAGGGGAGGCGCTTGCCTTCAATATGGCCCTCAATACGGAGGCATGCTCAATTATGTAATTAAAGAAGGCCCAACCGATAAACAAGTAGACTACGAAACACGACAAACATTCGGCTCAAATGGTATGTTCAATTCGTATAATGCTGTAGGAGGAACAATAGGTAAA
>JBIOHA010000312.1:0-3127 GCA_044448625.1 Chitinophagales bacterium
ATACACTCAATAAAGTAGCTGATGAGTTGCAAAATGCGCTTCCCCATAAATTCACAATGATAACCCTTGGCGACAAAGGAATATTTACACGTTTCAATTCCAAATCAATAATTAAGGATGCACATCATCGTGAAATTACCGATGTAAGTGGTGCCGGTGATACTGTGATCAGTGTTGCTGCTTTATGCGTTGCCGCTGGTGCCGATCAGGAATTAATTACCGAAATATCCAATATTGCCGGAGGATTGGTTTGCGAATTCCCCGGTGTTGTGCCATTAGATCACGAAAAATTGCTGGAGGAAACGTTAAAGGTGAGCGGAATGAGGAATAACGAATGAGGATTTACCGTCAACAAATTAATAATCGTTTAAAATAATAATTTTCGGTCAACTACCACCCACTGCCAACTCCCCACTGCCAACTGATTCTGCCCACTGCCAACTGGAACTGCCCCTACTTCGACCTTATCGCTTCAACAGGATCCATTCTCGCTGCGGTAACAGCAGGAATAATACCCGCAACAACTCCTAAAACAACTGCTATTGATGTGCCTATAAATGCATTTTGGAATGAAAGTAAAAATCCAAAATCGGTGGCCTGGTCTGCAAGAAACATCACCAGCCAAACCAAAATCAATCCCACAATACAACCGATCAATGCAAGAATGATCGATTCAATTAAAAATTCGGTGAGGATCAAATAATTTTTTGCTCCAAGTGCTTTTTTAATTCCGATGATACTGGTCCTTTCCTTCACACTTACAAACATAATATTTGCTATCCCAAATCCACCGACGAGAATGCTGAATCCGCCAATAATTAAACCAACGATATTTAAAACTGCGAACATTGAATCCAGCGCATCGGCAGCTAAAGTAACTT
The DNA here is from genome assembly GCA_044448625.1 of Chitinophagales bacterium. Taxonomy (GTDB): domain Bacteria; phylum Bacteroidota; class Bacteroidia; order Chitinophagales; family BACL12; genus UBA7236. The sequence goes on from JBIOHA010000312.1 coordinate 882, forward strand.
CATTTACGGCAAAATCACTTTCTTCCATCGGATGCAAATTCCTTGCATTGCGCATGATGGGGAATATTTCATCTTTAATTTCATTTGCAGTAACACCGTCTTTTGGCCTTACCTCAATTACAGGGTCGATCATGCCGCTATTCATATCCACTACCCTTCTTATATAATTAAACGGAATTAAAATTGAATTGTCGTTTGAAATATCAATAATACTTTCCCCCTCTTTTTCTAAAACGCCTATCACCTTCATTTTATATTGTCGACCAGAAGTTGTCATCCAAATATATTTTCCTGTAGGTTCTATATTTGGTGGAAATAATTTTTCAGCCACTTCGGCACCGAGTATTGCAACTTCAGAACCACCAACCGATTCGTTCGGAACAAAATATCTGCCTGAAGCAAAGTTTAAAGAATAAATTTTATCGTATTGTTCGGTTACTCCGCTTATGGCTACATTTTGAATTGTTTTATCGCGAAATTTTACTTCATCAGAATTCAACCATACTTCAATTGCAATTGCCTCAGCGCTCGAAAGTTTATCATTTAATAATTTATATTCGGAATATTTCATCGTGGGGCGTTTTATATAATCCCACCATGCATATTCTTCGTTGCTGAATTGCCACGGCCAGCGCTGAATATAGATCATGTTTGTTCCCAATTTATCAAGACCGCTTTCCATATTCCTTTTAAGGCTGTCGACAGCGCTTAATACGGCTATGATGCAAAATATTCCTATCGATACACCAAGCAGCGATAAAAAGGTACGCAACTTATTATTGCGTAATTCCTGGAACACCAGAGCAAATGTTTCGGTTATAGTTCTAAGCAGAGCAACCATTCAGATTCAAAGATATTTGATTGTTTCGAGGTAATTGGTTATAGAATGGTTAATTTTGCGGCCGCTAAGCAGATTATTGCTTAGCATTAAAAAATTAAAACCCGTAAGTTTTATGAAGTTATCAAAATTCCAGTTCGATCTCCCAAAAGACATTATTGCACAACACCCTACCACTGAACGCGACGACTCCAAAATGATGGTTGTTCATCGCAAAACCGGAAAGATCGTTCACAGAAAATTCAAAGACATCCTGGAATATTTTAGTGAAAAAGATGTGATGGTGCTCAACAATACAAAAGTTTTTCCTGCCCGCTTATACGGCAGAAAGGAAAAAACAGGTGCCAAAATAGAAGTATTCATGCTGCGTGAGCTTAACCGCGAAATGCATTTATGGGATGTTTTGGTTGACCCAGCCAGAAAAATTCGCGTTGGCAACAAATTATATTTTGGAGAAGACGATATGCTGGTAGCCGAAGTTGTGGACAATACCACTTCCCGCGGTCGTACGATCCGCTTTTTACATGACGGCACAGCAGAAGAGTTGAGAAAAATTTTGGAAGTAATGGGCGAAACACCGCTTCCTAAATATATTAAGCGTAAACCCGATGATGAGGATAAGGAAAGGTATCAAACCGTATTTGCAAAGCACGAAGGTGCCGTTGCAGCTCCAACAGCCGGTATGCATTTCAGCCGTGAATTATTAAAAAGGCTTGAGATCAAGGGAATAAACTTTGCAGAACTTACACTCCACGTGGGCTTAGGCACCTTCCGCAGCATTGATGTTGAAGATCTTTCGAAGCATAAAATGGATGCCGAGTATTTTAAGGTGGATCAAAAATGCGTAGAGATCGTAAATAAAGGGTTGGAAGAAAACAGGTTGATCTGTGCAATAGGAACAACAACCATGCGTGCCTGCGAAAGTGCAGTTTCTGCATCAGGAAAACTGAAACCTGAAGAGGGCTGGACAAATTTATTCATTCACCCGCCATATGATTTTACTATCTGTAATTCAATGGTTACCAACTTCCACCTGCCGAAAACAAGCCTGGTGATCATGGTCGCAGCATTTATGGGTTATGATCTCACCATCGAAGCTTATCAGGTTGCAATGAAAGAAAAATACCGCTTCTTCTCTTATGGAGATGCGATGCTGATAGTTGATTAAATACAAGCAGGTTTAAATACTTGCTGTTGAAGAATAATAAAGAGGCTGCTCAAATATGTTGACAGCCTCTTTTGCTTGGGTAAGGTTATAAATTATAGTCTGTTAGTTCTACTCGCTAAAAAATAAAAGCGAGATCGTTTAACGTCAATACTCGTCCTCGTTAAAATAAAAATCATCATGTGTGGGATAATCACTCCAGATGTCCTCAATTCCTTCATAAAATTCACCCTCATCCTCCAG
>JBIOHA010000313.1:0-3115 GCA_044448625.1 Chitinophagales bacterium
GTGTACATCAGGTCAGCGCCATTGTCTTTACATACCGAACGGAATGGCGGATCACTTACATCCTCCATCGGGGCCAGTAATAATGGAAAATCAGGGAGTTGTATGTTTCCTATCCTTATCATTAAGCATCTGGCAATTAATAATTATTCAAATAAATAAATCCTTTGAGCAACTTTGCGTCCTGGCGACTTTGCGGCAATTAGGTTCATGAATAATGGGTCCTGTATATTAGATTTGGAGAAATTAATCAAGTGACTAATATCTCATCATTAATGCTTGTCTTGTATTTCAACAGCTGTTTGACACAGAGAAATTTAATTTAATAATCCAAATATTTTGCATTATCAGATAACCAAAATCATTTTTTTTAATCAGCTAAATCAGCGTCATCTGCGTTCCTTTTTTTTAATTAACAGCACTCGCTTTTAATATTTTTCCTACCCTCAAAGCAAACCATGCGAGATATCCGAAACAGATTACCGTTATCCAATAGGAAGGATGAATGCCGATAATGTCGGCTAATTTTCCCTGGATGGGAGGAATGACTCCACCACCTAAAATCATCATAATTAAAAATGCAGAGCCCTGCGATTCATATTTTCCTAAACCGGTTACCGACAAAGCAAAAATATTTGGCCACATGATACTGCAGAATAATCCGCCGCTTAAAAATGCGTAGATGGCAACGGTTCCTGTAGTTAAAATTCCGATGAGCATGGCGAGCACGCCAAGTGCAGCAAAAATGAATAATGTTTTAGCCGGTTTATCTTTTCCAAAATAAAATGCTGCGATCTGAATAAAAACACAAACAATATATCCATAAAGCGGGCGCATATCATTTCCTGCCATTGCATTAACACCGATAATAACACCGAAAGCAATAATAGGAACCAGTATCATCGCTATTTGTTTTCTAATTCCCGATAATGAAAATACTGCCACAGATCCCGCCCATCGCCCGATCATCAAACTTCCCCAATACATGGAAATATATGGCGATATTTCTGCCGCCTGGTGTGCACCGAACTGCGGTTGCTTTAATAATTCAGATAAATTGCTTTGGATGGTTACTTCAACACCTACATAAGTGAATATGCCCAGCATCCCCAAAACAAGTTGCGGATATTGCAAGGCACCCCAGCCCTGCGGATTTTTTTTTGCCCTTCTGTTTGCTATAATTAATCCACCAACTACAACTATAAATGCTGCTGCTAATAAATACATCCTTTTTAATTCAACCGGTGCATTAATGGCATCAAGTTCATTTATTTTTTCAGCGAGTAAAGCAGAATTTGATTCAGTTAATGTGGTTACCTCCGATTTTAATTGTTCGATGCGTTCTGCAGTACTTCCGGTATAGCTGCTGAACACCACAGAAAATATCCCGATTAATAATAAGGTGATGATCACCAAAGTGCGCAACGCCTTATCAGCTTTTTCAACTTTATGATCCGAAGTGCCTGCAGGAACTTTCTTTGAAGTATAAAATAAAACTGCACATAACAAAAACAAGAATCCAATGCCGCAATATAAAAACGTAATCGAATTTAATTCAAGGGAATTAATTTTTTCGTCAGTCATTGAGGTAGAACCAAATAAAGCCAGGGCAACTATAATCGGACCTATGGTTGTACCAAAAGAATTTATTGCTCCGCCCAATGTTATACGGCTGTTGCCTGTCGACGGGTCGCCGAGTTTAATGGCAAATGGTTGTGCAGCGGTTTGCTGTAGTGAAAATCCCAATGCCACGATAAATAAACTCAACAATACTGCTGCGAAACCTCCATAATTAACAGCAACGATCATTGTCACCGATCCTAAAAAAGAAAATAACAATCCATAAACAATACTTTTTTTATATCCCCACGAAGAAACAAGATCTGTTCCCCGCATCACACTAAAAATAAACAGGAGCAAAGCACCGATATAATAAGCACCGTAAAATGCAAAATCAATTAGCTGGGATTGAAATTGGTCCAGCTGAAAATAATGTTTGCAAAAAGGAATGAATACGCCATTACCCGATGCAATAAATCCCCAAAAGAAAAATACAGTAACAAGTGTAGATAATGCACCATAATTGGTTTTTACTGAAGTTGGGTTCATAGATTTACTTGTTTATTTTTACAGGCCTAATAGCCTTCTCTATGCAAATAAGAAAATTATTTTCCATATTGTCAAATTCGTTGTTCCTGCTGATTGTTGGCTTGTCGCCGGCGAGTGGACAAAACAATGGAAATACTGCTATCGGCAGTTTTAAAACGATGAAAGCGGAAGAGCAAACAATTGCTATTGAAACAGAAAATGCATATGTATTTGTCAAGGTCTATTCTTCGAATATGATGCGTGTATCAATTTCCAAATCAAAACCGAACCACGATTTTTCATATGCCGTTGTTGGTGCACCTCTTCCAACCAAAATAAATTTAAACCAGCAGGAAAATGAAATAATACTTTCCACCGATTCACTCAAATTAATTATAGATAAAAAAACCATGCAGTTTTCATTTTATGATTCCAAAGGAAAACTGATCAACGCTGATGAAACTATCGGAACACAATTTACCGGCAATGAGATCACTGCATTTAAAAAATTATTTGATTCGGAAAGATTTATCGGCTTGGGTGAAAAAACCGGCAACCTCGACAGGCGTGGCAATGGTTATGTAAATTGGAACACCGACTGCTATGGTTACGGGCCGGAAACGGATCCGATGTATATTTCTATTCCATTTTATATCGGCATTCACGATAGTATATGTTATGGGATCTTTTTAGATAATACTTCACGCAGCAATTTTAATTTCGGCGCATCAAATACCAGGTTCTCATCATTTTCTGTTGAAGATGGAAATCTCAATTATTATTTTATTTATCACAGCACTATTTCCGGAATTATTGAAAGCTATACTTCACTTACGGGGCGTACACCCATGCCTTCAGAATGGAGCCTTGGTTTTCAACAATGCAGGTGGAGTTATTTTCCTGATACCGAGGTAATGAATATTGCAAAAACATTCAGGGAAAAAGATATTCCGCTTGATGTGATCTATCTCGATATTCATTATATGGATAATTATAAAATATTCACATGGAACAATGAGCGGTTCCCACA
>JBIOHA010000314.1:0-3109 GCA_044448625.1 Chitinophagales bacterium
CATGAAAGCCCTATATAATTACGAACCTTATTTAACTTATTTCTGGCCTTTGGATTATGATGCAATATGGCCTTCAACCCTCAGTTATTTTCAAACACAGGGCGCATTCGGCACCTTTTTTATTTTCTGGGGAGTAGTGCTAACTTTTGTTGTAACTCCTGTCCTCACCTACTTTTTTGGCAAACGGTGGTATTGCAGTTGGGTTTGTGGTTGCGGGGGATTGGCTGAAACTGCAGGCGATCCATTCAGGCACCTTTCCGATAAATCATTAAAAGCATGGAAAATAGAAAGGTGGATGATCCATTCTGTTCTTGCCGCAATAATAATTATTACCGTTGCCCTTCTTGTCGACAATGGATTTAAAAATCAATTATTGGGAGAAACAGCAAAGCCAATGGCGAAAGCGTACAGTTTTGTAATCGGTATGGTTTTCAGCGGAGTTGTGGGTGTGGGATTTTATCCTCTGATGGGTGCGCGGGTATGGTGCAGGTTCGGTTGCCCTATGGCTGCATATATGGGATTAATTCAGCGATTTAAATCGCGGTTCCGAATCACTACAAATGGCGCACAGTGCATTTCCTGCGGCAATTGCTCAACCTATTGTGAAATGGGAATTGATGTGAGATCTTATGCCCAGCGTGGACAAAATATCGTTCGTGCGAGTTGTGTTGGATGCGGTGTTTGTTCAGCAGTTTGCCCGAGGGGTGTACTCAAACTGGAGTCAGGTCCTGATAATAGCAAGCGCACCGAGATCTTATTCACATCTGAGGACTTGAAAATTCTATCTTAACATTATTTAAATATCATTTACATTTCGACTAATTTTGTGCACTTTTTGAGGAAGAGGGAAGATCGCGGAAATCAATGCAAAAAATTAACGTCATCATTCCTGTTTTCAATGAGAGTGGATCAATTGGCTATGTTTTGAATGATATTCCTGTTGACTTAGCGGAAGAAATTATTGTTGTAAATAATGGTTCTACCGATAATACTGCAGAAATAGCAACACAAAAAGGCGCTACTGTTCTTTTAGAATTAAACAAAGGGTATGGTTCAGCTTGTTTAAAAGGTTTAGAATACATCAAAAACAAAGCGGCTGAAGAGCAACCCGATATAATAGTGTTCATTGACGGTGATTATTCCGATTATCCTGATCAAATGACTGCCCTGGTTAAACCGATAGTAGATGATGGAGTGGATATGGTAATAGGAAGCAGGTCGAAAGGAAAACGCATCAAAGGATCTATGGCTCCTCAGCAGATCTTTGGCAACTGGCTGGCAACAGGATTGATAAAGTTGTTTTTCGGTGTGAGGTTCAGCGATCTTGGCCCCTTTAGAGCCATCAAATGGGATAAGCTCGTTGCATTAGAAATGAAGGATAAGGATTATGGCTGGACGGTGGAGATGCAGATAAAGGCGGCAAAAAATAAATTGCTGTTTGTGGAAGTCCCGGTAGATTATAGACCGAGGATCGGAAAGTCAAAGATCACAGGAACCGTTAAAGGGACCATTATGGCGGGATATAAGATCATCACGACCATTTTTAAATATTATTGAACCTAACCGATTGACATGTCAATCACTATAATAGTAATATATACAATCGCAATTACCCTGCTCTTCTTCTACTGCATAATGCAGTTGAGTCTGGCCATCCATTACATTAAATACAAGCGGTCGCTCCAAAAAGAAGATCCAAAATTTTCGATACCGGAGGAGGATTACCCGCATGTTACAGTTCAACTTCCCGTATACAACGAATTATATGTGGTTGAGCGTTTAATTGATGCCATTGCAGCATTCGACTATCCGAAAAATAAATTAGAGATCCAGTTGCTGGATGACTCCACTGATGAAAGTGTAGAAATAGCCCTGAAAAGGGTTGAACATTTTCAGCAATTGGGTATCGATATTATCCAGATCCGCCGTCCCGACCGAAAAGGATTTAAAGCCGGCGCACTTGAATACGGACTTAAAATTGCCAAGGGTGAATACATCGCAATCTTCGATGCAGATTTTACACCGCATCCTGATTTCTTAACGAAAACTATCCCTTACTTTTTGGAAGATAAGAAAATTGGTGTTGTTCAGGCTAAGTGGGAGCATCTCAACAAAGATTATTCTATTCTTACTAAAATGCAGGCATTTGCACTCGATATGCATTTTACCATCGAGCAACAAGGAAGAAATGCGGCAGGTTATTTCATCAATTTTAACGGAACTGCAGGTGTTTGGAGAAAGACAACGATTGAAGATGCCGGTGGATGGAAAAGCGATACTTTAACGGAAGACCTTGACCTGAGTTATCGGGCACAATTAAAAGGCTGGAAATTCAAGTATGTCGAAAATGTAACGGCTCCTGCTGAATTACCCACCGATATGAATGCATTAAAATCGCAGCAATTCCGCTGGAACAAAGGTGGAGCTGAAACAGCAAAAAAGATCGGAAGAAGGGTAATGACCTCCGAATTACCTATGAAGATAAAATTGCATGCTATCGCTCACCTTTTTAATACTACCAATTATATATTCATTCTCATTACGGCTATTTTAAGCGTGCCACTGTTATTTATTAAGAACCACTATATTGACTTTAATTATTTTAAATACGCCAGTATATTTTTATTAGGCTCGCTTGCCATAGCCTATGCTTATTATATTTCCACCATGCAGAGGGAGAAAACGGTAAAGCAAACATTGAAGATCTATATCACGCGTTTTCCGATTTTCCTTGCAATTACTATGGGAATGAGCTTGCACAATGCCTGGGCCGTGTTCAGAGGATGGATAGGACAAAAAACTGCATTTGTGCGCACACCAAAGTTTAATATCATCAACGCAAAAGACCTTTGGAAAAATAAAAAATATGCGGCGACAAAGATCAGTCCTATAACTTATCTTGAAGGCGTATTCAGCTTATATTTTCTTTCGGGAATAATCATGGCGTTTTATTATGAAGATTACGGTTTGCTGCCATTTCATATTTTTGCTTTCAGCGGATTCGCAATAATATTTTATTTTTCAATTAAACACTCAAGATATAATTCATAAAAGATGATCAAATCAGCAATCACCGGCCCTGGGAGATTCGCTATTTATTTTTTATTTC
>JBIOHA010000315.1:0-3108 GCA_044448625.1 Chitinophagales bacterium
ATTATATACAACAAAATCAATTTGATGTTACCAAGGTTGAGGGGAATGTCTGACAAGCTAAATTGCATCCTCAACAAAGCATATCTTTGCCCTAAATGCAGTTTTCAATGGATACTATTATGGATAGATTAAATGAGGCGGTTCATTTTATACATCAACGCACAAAGTTTGCACCCGATTACGGAATTATTTTAGGCACAGGACTCGGCAACCTGGTTTCACATATTCAGGTGGAGGCTGAGATCAATTATTCGCTGATACCCCATTTCCAGGTTTCAACGGTTGAGAGCCATAGCGGTAAACTCATATTTGGCACCATCGGAACAAAAAAAGTGGTAGCCATGCAGGGGCGATTCCATTATTATGAAGGTTATACTATGGAAGAGGTTGTTTTTCCTGTGCGCACAATGAAAGTGCTCGGCATAAAAAAATTATTTATCTCCAATGCAGCAGGAAGTTTAAATACACATATCAATAAAGGCGACCTGATGATAATTCGGGATCATATCAATCTCCAGCCCTCAAACCCTTTAATTGGCCCTAACGATTATGATCTCGGTCCGAGGTTCCCTGATCTTTTCAGATGCTATGATCCTGACCTGATCTCCAAAGCGATGGAGATCGCATCTGCAAACAATATTATTTGTCACTCCGGTGTTTATGTAAGCGTGCCCGGCCCGAATTTAGAAACACCCGCTGAATACAATTATTTACACATTATTGGCGGTGATGCAGTGGGAATGAGTACAGTTCCCGAAGTGCTTGCCGCTGTGCATATGGGATTACCCGTTTTTGCAATTTCTGTAATTACCGATAAGGGTTACCCGCATGATGAAATAGAACCTGTTACGGTAGAAAGCGTTATTGCAGTTGCAAAAGCTGCCGAACCAAAATTGACGGTTATTCTGAGGCAATTGATCGAGGGTTCTGATTAATGAAATAATATTTGCCGGAGGAAATGCAAAGTATTGTAGCAACATTGAATAAGGGTGATTTGAATTTAACGCACGGAAATAAAATGAATATTAAGAATGGACCATGCAAAGTAATTAATGATCGGCGTTCATCTTTCAATTTTCGATTTCTCTCAAGATTCATTATTGCATATTTTTTATTGCAAATATCAACTGTGGTAGTTGCCCAAACCGATACCACCGCAATTGATTCATCACAACTCACAACAGCTTTCGATAATTCGCTTGCCCGTGTTGAATATTTTATCGGCGACAGTATCGATTATTTCAGGGCACCGGACACGACATTGAACAGGTTTCAAAAATTTAATCCTGCACGACAACAGGCATTTGAATACGCATATCTCGGTAATTTAGGATCGCCATATTATCCGCGGTTTTTTTCATATGATAGGAATATTGGTTTTGATTATGGCCGGCATGAAAGAGACTTATATTTATTCGACATCAAAGAGCTTAGGTATTTCAGATGTAATGTTCCGTATACTGATCTTTATTATGTTATAGGCTCGCATAACGAACAACTCTTTCACGGCACCTATGCACGGAATTTTGGCAGGGACCTCAATATATCTTTTGATTTCCAAAAAATTGCCAGCGATGGTTTTTATCAGCATATGAAAAATGATTATAACAATATAAGTCTTACCGGCTGGTATAAAAATAAAAAAGGAAATTATTCGGCTTATGCCGGTGGAATTTATAACAGGCATAAAAATGATGAGAATGGCGGAATAAACAACGACACACTTTTTGAATCACCTAACCCTGAATTCCAACTCCCCTTCCGATCATTGGCATTTACACTATGGAAAAGCTGGCAGGGTCAGCTCACGCAACAAATCCTCATTGGAAAAACAAAAGAATATGTTATAAATGATTCAACTACGGGAAAATATTTTGTACCCGCAATTGCACTTAAACATACTTTTGGCGCCGAGCACTATAGCTATTTATTTGAAGACGCCGAATTCGACAAAACTTTTTATGGATTTATTTACGTAAACGACGATACCCTTAGGGATCAAAGCGCTGTTGAAGGATTTTATAACAGGTTATCTGTATCGAATACACATTATAAAACGATCACTGTTGATTCATTAGAGGAACGTGATATGGACTGGGAAATTTACGGGCTTCAGCAATATCATATTATCAGTGATCAGGGGGGACAACGGATCGTTCGAAACTTAATTACCGGAATAAATGCGCAAAAATATTTTTTAGGAGATTCAGTTTTCAGGGTCATAGCAACCGGTGCCTATGATGTTATTGCAGGCACGTATGATATTGAAGGAAATATTAAACTCATTCAATTTAATATTCAACCCGAAGCCGGATTTAAATTCGCCGCATATGATCCTACAGAGATACAAAACAATTATTTTGGATTTAATAACCAGTGGAATAATAATTTCGAGCAAATTCAATACACGAAATTATTTTTTGGATTACATTTTCCTCAATGGAAAATGGATGCAGAATATTCAGCCATCAATTTTAAGAATTACATTTATTATACCGGCGAATTCAATCAGGCCGACAATACCAGCTTAAGTCAGATTTCCCTCCATAAGGAATTCACGTTGGGAAATTTCCATCTCGACAATTACGCAGCGGTCCAAAAATTAAACAGCGGTTTTTTTTCATTTCAAAAAATTTTAGCTCCCGACCTGTTGGCGAATATTTCCTGGTATTATCAATCAAGAATATTTAAAAATGCATTATTTTATCAGATAGGATTTGATGCCTGGTGGTGTTCCGATTATCAGGGTTATGTATACGATTTTGTAAATGGTCAATGGGCAATTAATTCGGTATTTATTGATCCAAATCAGGACTTAAGCTTTTCTCCTGTAATTGACGTCTTTGCAAATTTTGATATCCGCACGTTTCGGTTTTTTGTCAAGGTAGATAATGTTGCCCAGGGATTATTTTCAAAAGGATATTTTGAAGCGCCGTTTTATCCCATGCAACCAAGAGGATTTAAGTTTGGGGTGAATTGGATGCTGTATTATTAGAACCAGGAGCCAAGAGCCATTTGACAGTCTCAGTGAGCAGTCTCAGTGAGTAGTCTTTAAAAAGCATCAATAAATATCCAGGATCTTGATACCTGATACTTGATACTTGATAC
>JBIOHA010000316.1:0-3065 GCA_044448625.1 Chitinophagales bacterium
GTATCCAGTATCCAGCATCACACATCCAGTATCAAGCATCAATTAATAATTTATCTTTATCTGCATAATACCCGGTTGCCATGCTCCGATATTTACGCTGGTTTATTTTTATTTTGATTTCAATTCCGCAATTCATGATTGCACAGGTGGTTGTGGGAACGGTTAGCGATTTTAAAACAAATGAAAAAATTCCGGGAGTAAATATTATTAGTGAAATTGGTCTTTCGGGTGGAACTGATACCTCAGGAAATTTTATACTCTCCTTACCGGCAGGAAAACATATTTTAACTTTCCAATTTACCGGTTACAAAACACGATTGCAGGAAATTGAATTAACCACCGGCAGCACGCTAACTATTAATATTAAACTTATACCTGACATTTCTGAATTAGATGTTGTTGTGATCAGCGGAAGTTTATATGAAAAAAAATTGACTGAAGAAACCATCAGCATCGAAGTAATTGATAAAACAATTTTACAAAATACGAACGCCACCAATTTATCTGATGCCATTATTAAAGCGCCGGGTGTTTATATGATGGATGAGCAGGCGAATATCCGCGGTGGAACAGGATTTACTTATGGAGCCGGCAGCAGGGTGATGCTTATAGTAGATGACCAGATTTTGCTTGCAGCAGATCGCGGTGATGCAAAATGGAATTTTGTGCCTATTGAAAATGTGGAGCAGATCGAGATAATAAAAGGTGCTTCATCAGTATTGTATGGAAGCAGTGCATTAAATGGTGTGATCTCAGTTAGAACCGCATGGCCAACGCTTCAACCCGAAACGAATATTACAATTTATCACGGCATTTATGATAAACCAGCTTTTAAAGAAGCGGCATGGTGGGATAATGCGCCAACCTTTTCAGGAATTAATTTTTCACACAGGCAAAAATTTGAAAAAATGGATCTTGTTATCGGGGGACATATTTCAGATAATAATTCTTTTTTGCTGGGGCAATATTCAAACCGTGCACGTTTAAACTGGAAAACCAGGTTTCATTCTAAAAATAACGGCAGGTTAACTTACGGCTTTAACGGCAATTTAATGTCAGATCGCGAGGGATTATTTTTTTTATGGGAGGATACAGATACCGGCGCCTTTCGCCCTTTTCAAGGATATCTCGATACCACCACCTCTACTTTGCTCAACTGGCAATATAAATGGATCACAATCGATCCGTGGTTAAATTATTTCGACAGATTTAATAATGCGCATAAATTTAAAATGCGTTTTTACAATAACAATGTTGATTATTCTGATACTACCGGCGGTAATGCTTATCTCGTTAATTTAGATTACCAGTTTCACCGTGAATTCAGCAATAAATTTTTTATTACATCGGGATTTTCGGGATATTATTTTGATGTGGATGATCATGACCTCGGCATACATTCAGGTTTATCAGGTGGTTTATATTTCCAGGTGGACAAAAAAATATTTGATAAATTAATTTTAAATGCCGGTTTCCGCGAAGAATTTTATAAACTGGATACAGTTTCCGGATCAGCGGTTCCGATTTTTAAAGCAGGATTAAATTACCAGCCTGGCCGGCTAACCAACCTCCGCTTATCATTCGGTCAGGGCTACCGGTTTCCAAGCCTGGTAGAAAAATATGCGAAAACAAATCTCGGTTCACTTTATATATTTCCCAATGAGGATCTGGAAGCTGAATACGGCTGGAATACTGAATTGGGTGTTAAAAGATCTTTTGATTCAGAACGATGGCGTGGGTATGCCGACATCGCCTTTTATGTAACTGATTATTTTGAAATGACCGAGTTCACTTTTAATTTTTATCCCGGAGAAGGAGCGGGATTTAAATCGTTGAATACAAGTCGTGCAAGAATTGGGGGTGTTGAAATTACGATGAATGCTACAACGCAATTATTTGGACATACACTGAGTTTATACGGCGGCTATAATTATATTTATCCGGCTGATATTTCCGGCGATTCATCCAACCTTGATCTTGGGAACTTCATGAATAATTTTATTGATGGCTTCAAGGCTAAATCCACTGATTCGGTATTTTTGAGTTCGGTACTAAAATACCGGTTCAGGCATTTAATAAGAATGGATCTCCAATATGAGATGAAAAAAATTTCTTTCGGTGCTGACATTAATTATTATAGCCTGATGGAAAATCTTGATGTGATCTATATCAGTTTTATTCCCGGGATACAGGAATATCGTGCTGAACATTTAAAAGGTGACTGGATCGTTGATGCGAGAGTAGGATATTCTTTTTCACAAAATTCAAAAATACAATTCCTGGTAAAAAATATGTTTAACAGGATGTATGCATTGCGTCCGGCAAAATATGATGCACCAAGAAATTTCACAATTCAATATCAAATTAAATTCTGATGAGAAGAGTAATCGGTTTAGGTGGTATTTTTTTCAAAGCAAAAAGTGATATCGCCGAATTAAAAAAATGGTATGAACAACATTTAGGAATTATGCCATCGCTGGATGAAGGGAATTCACCCGTTTGGCAATGGCGGGCACTGGATGAACCTGAACGCATTGGCGACACTGTATGGAGTTTGTTTAACCGCGATACAACATATTTAAATCCCTCCGAAGCCGAATTCATGATCAACTACCGCGTTGAAAACCTTGTTGAATTATTAAAGGTATTGCGGGAAGAAGGTGTTGAGATCGTTGGTGAAATGGAAGAATTTGAATTTGGAAAATTTTGTTGGATCCTCGATCCCGATGGAAATAAAATTGAATTATGGGAGCCGCCTGTGAGTTCTGGTTTTAATGGTGCGATGGCCATGGAATAATGCTCGTAAACTCGCGGGTTCACGCAAAGGCGCAAAGAAATTAAGACGCAAGGAACAGCCGTAGCTAGTAGGTAGTTGGCAGTCGCAGTCACAGTTGGCAGTATGCTTCTCTCATAGCACTTGAGTCCTCGCCGGGGAGTTCAAGAACGATTTTGAATAATGAGTAATGAGTAATGAATAATGAGTTTGGTTTTATGTGGATTTGAATTTCTCATTCCTTATTCCTCATCTCCCATAGCGCCGGCGTCCTCGCCGGTGAGTTCAAAGA
>JBIOHA010000317.1:0-3046 GCA_044448625.1 Chitinophagales bacterium
CATTCCAACTTTGATCGGGGCCGGTTACAATTCTCCGATAACCATTATAATAATATACTTTGTTGTAGGTCAAATAATCGAACCACATACGAGCACCCCAGTCGCCGCCGCGGTTGCAATACCATGTTGGATCTCCATAATATAATTCACCATTATCCTGTGTGCCGATGCTTACAATTGTATTGCTTAATTTACTTTGTGCAGCGTGATAAATTTCCGTTGCGCCTAAACCGTTTGCATATTCGGTCCAGTTATCTCCTTCATCTGTGCTTAAAAATATTCCACCATCATTTGCATTTAATATCATGTTGTGATCATTAGGATTATGCAAAAGATGATGCATGTCGGTATGGCAATCAGCCCACCAGTCGGTATACTGTGTCCAGTTGATTCCACCGTCTGTACTTTTCCAAATCACATGACAGGCGGTATAAACTTTATTTGCGTCATCAGGATCAACCTCCATATCGAAATTATAATTTCCCTGTCCGCCTTCCAATTCGCTGTATCCATTTAAATTCGGATAATCAGTTTTTATCATATCAAAATTTAAACCCGCATCCGTTGATTTATAAATTGTTGTTTGCCCTGCTATTACAGCAACATAAACAACATTTGCATCAGCAGCACTAACACCCAATCTCGATCCACCGGCAGTTCCTCCACCGGGAATAACTATTTCAGAAGTTAAATTATCCCAGTTTTCACCCCAATCGATGGAACGAAAATAATTTCCATCATAATCAATTGCATATATAACGCCGTCGTTGTCAGGTTTAAAAATCATGTCGGTAAATGCACCATTGCTTTTTTTCTCTGTCCAGTTTGCACCTGCATCAATTGATTTAAATATTCCATCGGTAGTTGCTGCAATTAAAGTATTATGATCATCAGGTTTCATTAATAATTCAATTGCCATTCTTGTACCTATTCCTAAATTAGAAGGATTCCATGTTGCACCGCCATCAATACTTTTATACACGCCGTAGGAATCATAATAATAATTCGGATCCCCGGTGCCGAGATAAATAATATTGTTATTTGTAAAATCGATACAAACAGATGCACAATTTAATGGAGGCAAAACATCGGTTCCGGTAACAGCCCAATTCAATCCAAGATCATGACTTACATATAATCCACCTGAGGCTGTTGTTGCCCAAATGGTATTTGGATCAATGGGATCAAATTTCATTTGGGTGGTTCGTCCAATTCCATGAATCTGCCCCGATATATTTGTCGGAAATGCGATCGGGCCGGTTTGATGCCAGTCGCCGGTTACCTGAGTGAAAGAATTAAAACAAAGGGAAATGACAAATAACAGAATCAGGTATTTATTAATCATGATGATCATTTTAATGAATAATGAGTAATGAATAATGAGTTTTAATTGCGTGTGGAATATTATTTATTAGGTATACAGTTTAATTTTTATCAACTGCCAACTGCCAACTGCCAACTGCGACTGCGACTGTGACTGTGACTGTGACTGCGACAAGTGGCTTTCATTCCCTCTCATTCCAAATCTTCAACTGCTCATATGGAAATGTAATACTCCCATCCTCCCTCACCCAAGGCTCCACCCTCAATTGCCATTGCTTAAATCTTTTATAATCAAATGCATATTGCTGGGCTTCTGCCTCACGTTTTTCTTTCTTCGTAGTAATAAGTCGGTCAAAAAACCCTTCCTTTTTTTCATATTCTTCCCCATTGCCTAAAACATCATCTTCTTCTTTCGGTAATGGGCGAATGCTCCAAAAAACTTCAAAGGCATGAACTGCTTCAAAATAATTTGTTGTGCTGTCGTTGATCATATTTATCCAATAGGGTTTGGATTCCAGTTCCCGATTGGAATACTGTTGAGAGAAGAGTGGTGAACTCACAAGGAAAATCGAAAATACGAGGGCAAATTTCATTGATGCGGCGCTTTGATAACAAAGGTACTTAATTAATGCACCCAAACCTTTTCATCGTTGCTTTAATAGTCCTGCCCGTTTAACCCTGTTTTTTACCCATTCGTCGAAATCATATAGAAATTGGGAAACAGCAGAAACATTTTTGTAGCTGAAAGTTTACCGGATGTTCTTTGAATTTTTCATGATAGGACATAAGATCAGCCAACAACAGGCATTTTGGGGAAGGGAGGTCATATTCAATACGATGAAAAAGCTTCAAAACAAAAAAACTTTGGAAACTTTCATGTGAAATTTGGTTTCCTGGGTTTCGGGAGTTTATCTTTGCATCCGTTAAAAAAGGAATTTCAAAATAATGAGTGAAGAAGCTAAAATATTAGAGCGTTGTGAGCGTCTTTTCATGCGTTACGGCATCAAGAGCGTAACGATGGACGACGTTTCCCGTGAGCTCGGCATCAGCAAGAAAACCCTTTACCAGTATTTTGAAAATAAAGAACAGTTGGTTTACAAGATCACGGTTAACCATTTTGAATCTCAAAACCTCACAATCCATGGGATCCTGCACAATGCCAAAACAGCTATTGATGAAATGATAGGGATTGCCGGATGGATGAACAATATGAGTAAAAACCTGAACCCGAGTCTCATGTTCGACCTTAAAAAATATCACCCGGAAAGCTGGCAGGTATTTATTAATCACAGGAATAATGAAGTGTACAATTCTATTAAGCACAATCTCGAAAGGGGAATAAAAGAGGGTTTATATCGTGAAGACCTTAATGTTGAAATAATAACACGCATTTACATAGCAAGGGTAGAAATGTTCATCGATAATGAAATATTCCCTTACGATAAATTCCCACCCGAAAAAACATTCAGTGTATTTATGGATTATCATATCCGTGGAATAGCTACACAAAAAGGAATTAAATTATTAGAAAAAATAAAATCACAAAACAATGGCATATAAAATAAAAATATTATTGATTGCCTTAATTGTTCCGGTTGCCCTGTTCTCACAAACCCAGCAATTTTCTTTGCAGCAGGCATTGGATTACGGAATCAATAATAACCCGCTTGTAAAATCTGCCGGCCTCGATGTGCAAAATGCACATGTTACGGTAAACAACAGG
>JBIOHA010000318.1:0-3037 GCA_044448625.1 Chitinophagales bacterium
TTATCATCTGTCATTTGTATATACGAATGAAGAGGTCAAAATGAAAATTGAAACCTGGGGGCACAGTCACCAGGTTGGGCCAAAATGGCTACAATATAATTTAGATTTCTCCAAAAAATGATCCATGGATTATAGAAGAAAGGAAACCCGGGTTTTTGAATCATTTCATCAATATTCATTTTGTAATCTTCCGGAAGATAAAATTCATCCGGATCCTGGATGATCAGGTAATCGATTTGATCTGCTTTAGCTGAAGCTACTACTTCATTTCTTTGCTCCTCTTCCGTAGCCCACACTCCTTCAATTATCTTTATTTTTCCAAAATGCTTGGATGTTCGGATGATGGATAAAGCAGAAGTATTCTGGTGATTAGCCCTTGCATTTGGATTGTACTTGGACCATGGTTCCTTGCTATAGCTTATATATATAATATCGGCAAATTGGGAACAATTTTCAATACAGCTCAGAATGGTTCTGCTTGCGTTGAAATACAGAATTAAGACCCCTATTTTCAATTCCGTTGTTCCAAAATTATTAAATACCAATTCCGTTCACCATCAAATAAAATCATGTGGTTATTTTTTACATGATGTGAATTTGGAAAATATAATCATGATTTTGATTTTATCAATATTCATGTATTAATGGTTGCTTTTGTGGTGAAAAATCTAAATATGACGATCACCATTGAATAAAATACCACATTTAATATTATGCTTCTCATCGATTCGTATAATGGGAGTGCGTTTGCCTCATATAGGATTCCTAAGAAAACGCATATCAGCAATTTCTGTTCTGCCTGATTTTTATCGAATAGTCTTATAATAATTTCTATGCCGTTCATTATAAATAAAAAAATCATAAGATAGATAAGATAAATTAAGGGCCCGCCTCTTGAATATCCATCTGAAAGCAAACTCCATTCCACGCTCGATTTTGCGCTTACTGTAAAACCATACTTTCTTGCTGGACCGGTGCCCAAACCCATGGAATATTTATTGAGCCTCGCTTTGGCAATAGCCTCGCGTGTAGATCCACTGGAAAAAAATGCCAGACTAAGTATGTTTTTGAGTTCGGTTGAAAGATTCCTGCTTCCCCTGAATGGCACTTTGTTATCCGTAGTTGATATGACGGCTACGTCCACCCAGTTTACATTCCTGGTGATACCCGATAAAAAAGTTGACTCTTTCCTGCCAATTATTTTATGAGCCTTGTCAATTTTGGAAATGGCCCTGGAAATTTTTTCGACCCGTTCCAGCTTTATATCTTCCATGCCGCTTCTGCCTATCAACAAACGAATCCTTTCCAAATATCCGGCTATAAGGATTACAACCGGGAATGCCATAACGCCTACTAAGCCCAACTTCCATTTAACCGAAGGAGATGAACCAAAATAAAGCCCCAAAAAAAGTAATAACGCGGACATAATCGGTCCATATCTCCCCCCGGATATTATATCAACAATAGCAATTGCAAAAATGAGTCCAAGCGTAAGATAAAATAGTATTCCTAGCCGCCTATTCCAATACCCTATCCAGAATAGAAACAATAATGACGAACTATGGCCCACTCTTCCCAAATAGGATATCACCGGAATATCCATATTCAAATTGCTGAAAAAAAATACTAAATTAAACAGGAAGAAAATCCAAACAACGGACTTCCTCATAAAATCAGACTCTTCCCGTTGGCGCAACCGGCCAAACTTTATTTTATGATCAAAAAACTTTAAAACAGGATATAACAATATTGTTGCTATGCTCGGAATCAGCCAAACCCAATAAAATCTTAGTGCATTCCTGTCGTAAGGAAAATTAAATCCACCATACGGGTTTTTCGTACTTACTGCCAAGGTGTGATACCACAATAACCAAACCAAAGAAAGTAAAACAAAAATGAAATAAAAATATTGATATATCAGGTTTTTCAAATTTCTCCTTACAAAATAAAATGTGCAACCGTTTATGATGATTGCTGTCATTATAATAATAAGAAAATAGAACCAATCACTTATAGAATCTCTGGTAGCCCAAACCAGTAACGGAATAGTGAATGCAATCACTAAACTGAATATTATAAAATTATATCGCATTCAATGATTAATTCCTGGGATATAATGTCCTGATTGTTTTTACCTGTGAAATGAACTCAAAAAATATCTTTCCTTTAATCACTTTATACATACAATATACAAGTAAACCTCCCGTGATTAGATTTGAGAGTAAATCAAAATAAAATTGATAGCCCGTCATTTGTTGTCCTATGATTCCGGCTAAAACCAGGCCAATGAAAGAATAAAAAACAATTGCCCCGAGGGCTTTGTGCATTTTCATTTGTCTTACTAAAACGAATCGTGTTCCAATCAAAATGCCAATACATTCTGCGATCGGCAACACTGCAATTTTTTCCATTTTAATAACATAGAACAATGATACTAGTGCCAGGATCCTTAAGCTAAGATCAACGATAGTATACCATGAGGTAATTCTGAATAATCCCCTTGCATTTAATATGGAAATAAAAATATTTACCCGGATGATTAAAAAAGCTGAAAATGCCAATGCAGCAGATACCAGGTCCCCGCCATAATAATGCTGACCCAGCCATATGTCAATAAAGCGCTCATTGATCTCCACACAAAGCAGGATACAAAATAATGCCAGGAAATCCATATGATGAATATACTTTTGAGTCACTTCATCAAATTTTGCAGGTAAGTGAATAATGCTTGAAAGAGGCTGCAATAATGCATTGCCGATCGGATATACAAATGTTTTTACGAGAGAATACAATTTATCCGTTACCGATATAATGGTCGCTGCCGTCGGACCAAACAATAATCCTATAATCGTTGATTGTGAGTGATTTAACCCGATACTTGCTAAATTGGATATTAATATCGGACCTGATCTGAATGCCAATAACTTTGCCTGCTTCATGTTGACGATCATCGGGTGCAATTCCAGTTTTATCCACCTTGTATATACAGATTTAAATAATAAGATCAACATCACAACCGATTTCCCCAGCATGGCAA
>JBIOHA010000319.1:0-3026 GCA_044448625.1 Chitinophagales bacterium
ATGCAGTATAAAAATCATTTATTAATTGTTCATTAGGATGCATAGCATTTTATTTTGATTATTTAGCTGAAACGGTAAACAATTTATTTTATCATCATCAATTGTGAATCCGAATAATTATCTCCAACAAGTTGAATGATATAAATACCACGTGCGAGTTGATCCAATCCTGTAAGCGGAACGGCACTGTATTTTTCAAATGAAAGATCGACCGCAGTTTTAAAGATCAGCTGTCCCGATAAATTGAACATATTTATTTCAGCTGCGGAAGTTTCTTTGCTGTTGATCAATATGGTTGCAATATCTTCTGCCGGGTTTGGAAGTATATTAATAATATTATCATCAGGCACTTCAATTCCTTTTAATTGCAAATATGCTCTCGAAAAACTCGGAATACCATATCCTAAAAAATTATCAGGGTTTTGCGATTGCGATGCCGTATTCTGAACAACCTGCATTAATTCCATATTTGTTAATTCCGGAAATGCACTCCATAAACTTGCACATGCTCCTGCAATTAAAGGTGATGAGTAAGATGTGCCGCTACCATTATAAATTAATCCTGATAATTCGATATATGCTGTCCCTGCACCCTGACCTGCAACATTTGGTTTTATTTGTCCATCGGAAGTGGGACCCTGCGAACTGAACGGAGCATAATTTCCTGCAGCATCAACAGCACCTATTGTAAATACACTGTCGCCATCGGCAGGCGCACCGATAAAATGCCATTCGCCACTGCCTTCATTCCCTGCGCTGTTGCATACTAAAATTCCAACACTTGCAGCTTTATCTGCAGCAATGGTCACAACTGTTGTATTGCCATCCATATCTGCATAAGTATGATCCTGGGTGGAATCATCAAATGTTGTATATCCAAGTGATGAATTAATTATATCCGCACCGACAAAATCTGCATATTCCGCTCCCTGCATCCAAAAATCTTCTTCAACAACAGTTTCACTTGCACCAACTTCTGTCCTTAATAAATAAAATTTAGCATCAGGACCGCTGCCGATATAATCACCTGGAACATCACCTCCCATAATACTTAAAACATTTGCACCATGTGTGCTCGAAAAAAATACGCTGTCGTTACCATCGGGAAAATTTCTAGTTTCAATGATCTGATCCTTATCCCAAAAACTTTGGAAGCCTGCACCGTAATCAACACCAATAAATCCTGCATCTAAAACTGCAATCACAATTCCCTGGCCTGTATAACCCATTGCATGCAGAAAATCAACATCGATCATATGATTCTGATTGAATGCTCCGCCATAATCATTTTCAGTTGTTTCTGCCATGCGATAAAAAGATGTGTTATCATCAGGAATATTTTCATCATCGATGATCGCATATTTTTTAACGGGTGCTATTTTAAGCACAAAGGGCAACTGGCTTATCGCAGCAATTTGTTCTTCGGAATTAATTCTTACACTTACGGCATTTAACCATTTACTTTCAGTGCAGATCTCCACGCCAGTACTTTTAATTACATCAACATAAATATTATTTACCGGAAGGTCGGAAAGTGCAACTGCTATCTTCATTTTTTCCCTGCGGTGGATTGATTTTTCTGAAAGGTATTCCAAAGGGCGGGAAATTGAATATGTTGAATTGTCTTTATCAGTAAAATATATCCAATACTTTTGAGGAAGATCGTAACTTATTTTTTTTGAAGGGTAAGATAAAGACTGGGAATAAATTAATGGCCCGCAAAAGCAATGCACCAAAACATAAAATACAACTACTTTTAATTTCATAGCATCTCTCCCATTTCGCAGTTTACAGGCACTAATTTACGAACAAGCGTTCACTTTGTTTCGAGTGATATGTTAACAAAGAAAGGATATAGATACCGGAAGCAAAATCTGACGGGATGCTGACAGAAAATGATTCAGCTACATCTTTATTGAGATAAATATGCTGTTCGAACATTTTCTCGCCACTCATATTTGAGATCTGGATCGTAGCCGGCTCATTCATATGACTTAAAATAAAAACGGTAAATGCATCATGCACCGGATTTGGTAAAATATCAATAACCGATAATGTTGTGTCGATATATGTTGTGGTATCTCTTGAAATTGTATCAAGCGGTTGCTTTAACATTTCGAAAGCGAGACCAAAATTTGGAATACCATATCCCATCGAATCATTGGGTGTTAAAAATAAAGATGCGCTTTGCTGAACGGCATTCATTATTTCCATATTTGTGCGCAGCGGAAATGCATCCCATAAACTTGCACATGCTCCAGCCAGCAGTGGCGACGAAAATGATGTACCATTTAAAAATGCGATCGCACCACCGGGATCCAATACAGCAGAACCGGTAGCCAATGCAACCACGTTTGGTTTAATTCTGCCATCGCTTGTCGGGCCATAACCTGAAAAACCTACATGCGTTCCAAAAGCATCAACGCCCCCTATTGAAAATACACTATCGCCATCAGATGGCATTGAAATATAATGCCATGCGCCTCCTCCTTCATTACCTGCGCTGTTGCAAACTAAAATTCCTTTTTGCGCAGCCATGTCTGCAGCTTTTGTAACAACTGTGGTGTTGCCATCAAGATCTGCATAGGTATGATTTTCTGCGGCATCATCAAAAACAGTATATCCCAATGATGAATTAATGATATCGGCACCAACGCTATCAGCTTTTTCTGCCGCCTGCAACCAATAATCTTCTTCAACAACATATTCGCTGTCGGCAACTTCTGTTCTGAATAAATAAAAATCGGCATCAGGAGCAGAACCTGAAAAAACACTGTCGATATCTCCGCCGATCACACTCAATACCCAACTTCCATGATATCCTGAAAAAATATTAAATACCTGGTCGTTATGATCAGGGAAATTATGGTAACCTAATATTTGTGATTTATCCCAAAAACTCTGGAATAATGTTGCGGTATCCATTCCAAAAAAACCGGCATCGAGTACTGCAATTACCATATCATGACCGGTATAGCCAAGATCTAGTATGGTATCCAGATTTATCTGATCTATTTGTGCTGATG
>JBIOHA010000320.1:0-3019 GCA_044448625.1 Chitinophagales bacterium
AAAGCCTATGGTGCTTTTTTTCTGAGGAAACTTACCGAAAAAAATACCATAAAGGCTTCTATTGTAATTGTTGGAGTAAGCTTGTTGCTGACCGGGTTCACTTTTGTTGACTTCGGTTTCCTCAAAAAGGGTGATGATGATTCCAGCATAGAACGGGTAGTTACATTAACTGCTCCCCCTCCGCTTGATGAGGCAGCTCCCCCACCACCTCCACCACCTCCGCCACCACCACCGGTGCGACCTACTGTTAAATTTGTGGAAATGATCGTAAAGAAAGATGAGGAAGTTGCTGAGGAGGAAGAAGTGGTTAAGATCGAAGAGATAAAAACTGATATTTCAACTGTTGACCAGGAAGGTGATGAAGATGCAGATATTGTTATTGAAAATGTTGTGTCTCCGCCTGTGGTTGAAGATAAAAAAATATTCGAGTCGTGGGAATTATCCCAGCAGGCAGAATATCCCGGAGGTTCCGCTAAAATGTATGATTTCCTCCGCAACAATATTAAATATCCTTCCATGGCCCAGGAAAATGGGATTGAAGGCAAGGTATATTTGAAGTTCATGGTGGATGAAACCGGCGCAATATCCAACGTAAAAGTTACAAGGGGTGTTGGTGGTGGCTTGGATGAAGAAGCGGTTCGGGTTGTGAAATCAATGCCGAAATGGACACCAGGAAAACAAAATGGTAAATCAGTTGCAGTTTGGTTTAACCTGCCAGTTCAATTTACCATCGGCGACGACTGATAAAAAAATACAACCGAATAAAACCATCTGCGGAAATTCCAATGATGGTTTTATTTTTATAATAACATGCAAAAAAATTTATTCAATCAGCCGGTACTTTTGTTAAAGTTAGTTGCTTCCGTAATGTATATCACAATGGGAATAATTATACTTGCAGTACCGGGATTGATAAACGGGCTCGGTCAAACTTTCAGCTATGCCCTGTCGGCCGTGCTCATCATTTATGGTATTTTCCGGTTAATAAGAGTGCTCGGTGAATTTAAAGAAAACAATGATTAACCCAACCATGAAATTTCCAGTCAAAAATTTTATTTCCCTGGCGATAATTGTTGTTCTTTTATTTGGATGTAATTCAAAAAATTTTGACGACAGGGTAGCGAATCTCAACAAAGGAGAACTGGCAATTTTTGCTGATGAAAGTTATAAATCACTTATCGACGAACTCATAAAATCCTATGAAAATGTGTATCCTGAATCGAAGATCGTTGCTACTTATGGATCTGACTATGACATTATGGAAGCAATGCTGCACGATAAAACAAGGATGATAGTGACCGGCCGCACACTCACACAAAAAGAGATAGAAGAGATCGAGAAAATACAGGGAATTGTTCCCGAACAATATAGCATTGCAAAGGAGGCCGTTGCCATAATCACTTCAGCAGAAAATACCGACACAGTTTTTGATCTCGACGAATTTTATTTGAGTCGTCAACCTGGTTATGCGGGTAAATACAAGGATAAAAAATTTGTTTTCAACAGAGAAAATGCAAGCATGATCTCACAGTTAACCGGCGAACAAACATCATCGCTTACTAATATGTTTTCGCTTGATAATTCCGATACGATTTCGGCTTATATTTCATCCACACAAAACGCATTCGGATTCATTGCATTTGCTGAGCTGAGTGATGTAGATAATCCTGCCGCGGGGAAATTATTAGCAGGAAATAAAATATTATCCGTTGCAAAAAAAGATTCAACAGGTGAGAAAATTATTTACGAGTTATCTCAATCAACTATTGCGACAAACAAGTATCCGTTGCAAAGGCCCGTCAATATTGTGAAAGGCAATGTTTCCCAGCTCTTAGGCACGGGTTTTGTCAATTTTATGTACAGAGATAAAGCCGGAAGGATAATATTAAAAGCGGGGCTTGTTCCCGCCAAAATGCCTGAACGACAAATCAGAATAGTAGAGTAATTAAAATAAAAAATAAAATGAAGATCATTAAAACCTTAGCCGTATTATTATTAATTCAGGGAACTGTTTTTTCGCAAACATTGCAGGATGCAAAAAAAGCGATCGAATCAGAATTCTATTTCAAGGCGAAGAAGATTTTACTTCCTCTGAACACTACTGCACCCACCGTTGAAACAAATTATTATCTCGGAAACGTGTATCTGATCACAGGTAAAGTTGACTCAGCAAAATTCTATTATAAGAAAGCATCTGAAATTGAGGATAATAAAAACCCACTGAAATATGTTGCCATGGGTAAATTAAACCTCCTCGACAACAAACCTGAGGAAGCAAAGGAAAGTTTTAATACGGCTACCAAAGTGAGCAAATCAAAAAATGCGGAAATATTTTACCAGATCGGCGATGCCTATTATAAAATAAATAATGAAGAGGCATTGAAATATTATGAGCTGGCTTATTATACCGACCCTAACCTTATCATCAACCTGTTGGCATATGGTGATGCATATCTTGATATGAACAATCCCGGGCAAGCTATGAACAGGTATGAGCAGGCAAGAGCAATCAATCCAAATATTGCGGTTATTCATTTGCGAATAGGAAGAGTGAATGCGAAAACCGGAAAACATAAAGAAGCAATTGATGCGTTTGAAAAAACCGTTGCATTAGATCCTAATCTTGCTGTTGCATGGAAAGAATTAGGTGAAGAATATTATCTCGACGGACAACTCACCAAAGTGCGTGGTTCATTTGATAAATACATTGAATTAAATGCTGAAGACAAAGAGGCACGTGTAGTAACTGCTGTTACCTGTTATCAGATCGGCGATTATATTTGTGCAATTGAAGAGTCCAGAAAAATTCTTATTGACGATCCAAATAATTTCATTGCGTGGAGAATTATATTTTATTCCAATTTTGAATTAGGCGATACATTAAGGAAAACAGATCCGGTGCAATCTACTGCAAAATTTAATGAAGGTTACGAGGCCGTTAAATCGTTCTGGAATATCCCGGAGAAAAAGATTCAGCCAATGGATTATCAGTATTCGGCCCGTTTGGCTGTTGAAGTAA
>JBIOHA010000321.1:0-2959 GCA_044448625.1 Chitinophagales bacterium
CATTAGACTCCAATGGCAGGTCCTCTACATAAATAAATTCACTATTATTATTTGGATTGAAGCACGGTTTCAAGTATAAAACATCATCAAACATAGTAGTCGGGCCCCATGGTCCAAAATCAATAGCTGGGAAATAGCAGGGATCATCATCTAT
The DNA here is from genome assembly GCA_044448625.1 of Chitinophagales bacterium. Lineage (GTDB taxonomy): Bacteria > Bacteroidota > Bacteroidia > Chitinophagales > BACL12 > UBA7236. Next base: position 155 of record JBIOHA010000321.1, read on the forward strand.
TATTATTGGATCCGGCTTGCAAGAATTTAATAAGAGCCCTAAAACAATAAAATTGAAAATGTTTCTAACCATTTGACTATATTTTTACCAATTTAGTTGAGGTATTGAATGCAAAAGATAAATTTTAGATATTTCATCCCTTATTTCATCAACTTTTTATACCCATCCTTCTCCAGCTTACTCCCTATTGTTTCCACTGAATTTTTTAGATCGTTTTTAAATGCGATTATTTTATTTTGTATTTCTTTATCAGCAGTTCCGAGAATTTCTGCCGCCAGTATTCCGGCATTTTTTGCGGCGTTCAGTGCTACGGTTGCGACAGGAACGCCGTTGGGCATTTGCAAAATAGATAAAATAGAATCCCAGCCATCAATTGAATTAGATGATTTAACAGGAACGCCAATTACAGGCAATGGTGAGATGGATGCTACCATTCCTGGTAAATGTGCTGCACCTCCTGCACCGGCAATGATCACTTTTATTCCGCGGGTATGTGCAGCCAATGCATAATCCATCATGCGTTTCGGCGTGCGGTGTGCACTTACAATTTTTACTTCAAATGCAATTCCGAATTGTTCAAGTATTTCAGCAGCATCCTTCATCACATTAAGATCAGAATCGCTACCCATGATAATACTTACTACCGGGTTTTTGTTAGAAGTTTTTATTGAAGTTTTTTTCATAATTTAAATTTAAATCAGTTGGCAATAACCAGTTGGCAGTCGCAGTCACAGTGGGCAGCTATAAACCCTGCAAACTTTGCATACCCTGCCAACCCTGCAAACCGAAAACCAGTTGGCAGTCGCAGTCACAGTTGGCAGTTACAAACCCTGCAAACCTTGCTAACCTTGTCAACCTTGCTAACCGTGTCAACTTATTACTTTCAGTTTTTTCTTCACCATATCTGCCTTTTCTCTCATCAAACTTTCATCCTCCCCAATAATTGTCACATGGCCCATTTTGCGGAATGGTTTTGTTATTTTTTTTCCGTACAAATGAACATAAAGTCCTTCTTCTTTCAAACATTCTTTTAAGCCTTCATATTTTGCTTCGCCGGTAAATCCATCTTCACCCAATATATTTACCATGATTGCATTGCCACGCATTGCTGTGCTGCCGAGTGGAATATCAAAAATTGTTCTGAGCAATTGTTCGTACTGCGAAGTAAAGTTTGCTTCTATAGTATGGTGACCGCTGTTATGCGCACGTGGAGCAACTTCATTAATTAAAATTTCGCCATCCTTTGTTAAAAACATTTCTACAGCTAAAATACCCGTCATCCCAAATGCCGAAATACAATCCATTGCAATGGTTTCTGCTTTTGCTTCAATTGAATTATTAATATGTGCAGGTGCAAATAAAAACTCAACAAGGTTTGCTTCCGGATGAAACTCCATTTCAACAGGCGGAAAACAAATTGTATTTCCGTCTTTATTTCTCGCAACAATTATGGCGAGTTCTTTTTCAAAATCAATGATATCTTCAATTACACATTCTCCATCAAGCAGTTTATCCAAATCGCTTTCACTTCTTATGATCGAAACTCCTTTTCCATCGTAACCGGCCTTACATGATTTTTGAACAAATGGAAAAAGTATTTTTTTTTCGTGAATTAATTCTATGAGTTCCGCTTTATTTTCAATTACCTGGAAATTTGCTGTAGGCAGATCATTATCTTCATAAAATAATTTCTGTTTTCCTTTATCCTGAATTATTTTTAATACCTCCGGTTTCGGATAAATATCTTTCCCCTCATTTTCTAATTGAAATAAGGCCTCAACATTTACATGTTCTATCTCAATGGTGATCTTTTGAAGGTCCTTTCCAAAATTATACACCGTTTCATAGTCTTTGAAACTACCGCAAGTGAAAGAGTAAGCAAGGTGAGCGCAGGCGCATTCAGGATCGGGGTCCAGCACATGGCAACTGATGTTCCAGTTGCTGGCAGCTTCAATCAGCATTTTCCCTAATTGTCCTCCCCCCAGGATCCCCAATTGCAATTCACCTGAAGTAACCGGATTCATTTGGCAAAACTACCATGTTCAATCAATACTTTAGTTATGGCATATCCGAATTAAATTTGTATCAGAATTCATTTGAAATGCGAGCATTTACCAAATTTTTCCTCCTATCCTTATTGACCACCACCATTAGTATTAAATCCTTTGCGCAGGGATGTGCTTTTTCCGACGATTATTCCAATGCGGGTTTATGGACATATTTTTATTATTACTACGATGTAACCGGTACCTGTTTGTCGGATGAACAGCATGGCTCACTCACCATTTCAGGCGGCGCTCTCAATTATAACAATACAAACGATGCCAACGATACCCGGTTTTACAGGGACCTTGGTTTCACATTAAACGAAGATTTCTGGACCTGTGCGTTTGAATTTACACCTGAGTCGGCCGGAGCAGCTGGAAGAACAGGCCATACACTTTTTGCATTATCAAACGGCAACGGAAACCCGATAAGCGATACTTATTCCATCTGCACTTTTCTAAACCAGGATGCTATTGCAGTGATGTGGTTTGCAGAATATGCTGTTGACCCCGATAGTGTAGGATTTGAAATATGGGCAAATGATAATGGTGTAGTAACATTTTCGGACAGAATTCCTGTTGATTACGGATCGACTTATTATATGCAACTGACAAGGATAGATTTTATTTATATGGAGCTGGATGTTTTTGCTGATCCTGATCATACTGATCTTATCGGCACAATTCCTTGTTTTGAAATTCCTTCTACAATTAACGGATTAAATACATTACAACACGGAAATTTTCCCGGTGGATCATA
>JBIOHA010000322.1:0-2945 GCA_044448625.1 Chitinophagales bacterium
TCTGTGTGCTCTGTGTGACAATAATACAAGCATCATAGAGATATACAACTCCCTCGGCCAAATCATCTATTCCCAAAACATTCATTCATCCAATGGAAATATCAACGAAACAATTTCAATTTCCGAAGGGTCCTGTGGAAATAATTTAACTAGTGGAATTTATATTGTTCAAATAAGTGATAGTGAAAGTATCATGGAACAAATACTAATTATCGAATAAATTAATATACATAATGCAGAATCCGTCAGTAACCGGACGAGAGTAAAATGTAAAAATAAACCAATCGCGATAGCTATCGGGACAGAACAAAAACACTATGAAAACTAAAATCAACAAATTAAGCACGATCATAACTGCTAACTGCCTACTGCTCACTGCCAACTGTTTCAGCCAGGAACCTTTTATTCAATGGCAAAATGTGATCGGAGGTACTGGCAGCGATTTGGGAAAATCAATACACCAAACAGCGGATGGTGGATATATTATCGGCGGAGATTCCTATTCTGGAATTGGGGGTGATAAAACAGAACCCAACGTTTCCGGCGGTACTGCAACACTTGATTTCTGGATCGTAAAAACAGATGCCGCAGGAAATATCTTATGGCAAAATACGATCGGTGGTACAATGGGTGATGAATTCGTTGAATTAAATATGACATCTGATGGCGGATATATTTTTGGTGGCACTTCTTATTCCGGCATGACTGGCGATAAAACCGAAGCAAATATGAGCGGCGGTACAACAACATCCGATTTCTGGATAATTAAATTAGACGCATCTGGAAATATTCTTTGGCAAAATACAATTGGTGGAGCGCAGAATGAAACACTGTACTCTGTTACTCAAACAACCGATGGCGGATATATCATTGGCGGCACATCTTATTCAGGAATTTCAGGTGATAAAACAGAAGCAAATGTGAGCGGCGGAACTTTGACTTCCGATTACTGGATCATAAAACTGGATGCTGCAGGAAATATCGTTTGGCAAAATACAATTGGCGGAACTGTGAGTGATATCCTTTATGATGTGGAGCAAACTGCTGATGCCGGATATATCGCAGCGGGATATTCCTATTCAGGAATTAGCGGTGATAAAACTGTTGTCAATATCAGCGGTGGTACTGTTACTTCCGATTTTTGGATACTTAAATTAAATGCAGTTGGAAATATTGAATGGCAAAGATCAATAGGTGGTACAGGTTCCGATTTTGCAAAAGATATCGAACAACTCAGCGATGGTGGTTATATTATCGGCGGTGAATCTACTTCCGAAATTTCAGGTGATAAATCAGAACCACTGGGAGGATCCTATGATACATGGATCGTTCGAATTGATGCATCAGGGACTATTATTTGGGAAAATACCATCAATGGTGAAAGCTCTGACGGATTAAATTCCATCAGGCAGACGGCGGATGGTGGATTTATTTTTAGCGGTTATACTTCTACGAGTGAGGATGGCGATTTTGCCGAAGTGGCCCTTTTTGGAGGTGAATATGGCATCATCAAACTCGATGCATCCGGAAATATTTTATGGCAAAGTGCGATCGGAGGTACGAGCTTCGAAAGTCATTCAGAAGCAGAATTAACAGCGGATGGCGGATACATATTAATTGGTTATTCGAGTTCAGGAATTGGTGGCGACAAAACTGAAGGAACTGTTGGTGGCATACAAGGTGATTATTGGATGGTAAAATTATCATCAGATATTTGTATTCCGACGCTAAAATATTTTGATAATGATGATGATGATTATGGTGTGGAAACTCCTGTTGTTACCGCTTGTGAATCCCCACTGGGCTATGCTGGCGTTAATGGCGACTGTAATGATTATGATCTGTATATACATCCTGCAACCACAGAAACATGTAATGCCATAGATGACAATTGCAGCGGTGCTATTGATGAGGGATTAGCAGGTTGTATTCCAGGGCCGACAATTCAATTTCAAAATACAATTGGCGGATACTATTACAATAATTTTACCTCAATAAATACAACACCCGATGGGGGATATATTGTGAGCGGTTATTCCAGCTCAGGAATTTTCGGCGATAAAACAGAAGCAACCATCGGAGGATATGATTATTGGATCATGAAATTAGACGCCGGATTAAATATCACCTGGCAAAAAACTGTCGGAACAATCAAAGATGATTATTCCGCTGAATTAATCACTACGGTTGATGGAGGATATTTTTTAGGAGGGTATGTGCATACAAGCAATGCAGTGCAAGATGATTATAAGGCGATGAAGTTTGATGCCTTTGGAAATCTTGAATGGCAGGCACTTTTCGGAACAGTTGAAAATGATGAGCTGGCAGCAGTAATTCAAACAACTGATGGTGGTTATTTATTAGGAGGCTATACTCGCGGAGGAATTTCAGGTGTCAAAACAGTGGTCAATTATGGTTGGGAAGATTATTGGATCATTAAAATAAATAGCACTGGCATTATTGAATGGCAAAAAGATTACGGCGGTAATAATCAGGATATTTTAACCGATATTGAACAAACATCCGACGGAGGTTATTTACTCGGTGGTCATTCCGTTTCCGGAATTTCCGGCAATAAAACAGAATTAAATTCAGGACTAGCGGATTATTGGATCATTAAACTGGATAATCTCGGAAATATTATTTGGCAAAACGATATAGGAGGATCGAATTGGGAGGAATTATACGACCTGGAAGAAACAGCAGATGGTGGTTATATTCTTGGAGGGCAGTCCGAATCAAATATTTCCGGAGACAAAACAGAAGCTTCAAATGGTATGGATGATTATTGGATCTTAAAATTAAATAATACAGGAAATATTATCTGGCAGCAAACAATCGGCGGTGGAAAAGGCGATTATATCAGCAAAGCGATGCCTGCCAAAGATGGCGGTATTCTTGTAGGTGGATCTTCCGAGTCAGACTCTTCTAAAAATAAAACGGAA
>JBIOHA010000323.1:0-2945 GCA_044448625.1 Chitinophagales bacterium
CGATCCCTTTTGAAATACCAGACCCAAAACTGTGGTGGTGTCATACACTGGGAGAGCAAAATATTTATGAACTTGAAATTACATTAATTAAAAAAAACGAAATCATTGATAAAATAATTCTTAAATTAGGATTGACTGAAATTAAACTGATCAATTCAAAGGATGAAACTGGTTCGTCGTTCTATTTTGAAAATAATGGGATTCCGGTTTTTGCAAAAGGAGCCAATTGGGTTCCACTGAACAGTTTTCCTTCAAAACTAAAATATGAGGATTATAAAAAAATATTAACCGAGGCTAAAGCGATGCACATAAATATGCTGCGTGTTTGGGGAGGTGGAATTTATGAGTCGGAATATTTTTATGACATCTGTGACTCTTTAGGGATAATGGTTTGGCAGGACTTTATGTATGCCTGTGCCATTTACCCGTTCGATGATTTCAACAAAGAAAACCTGCTAAGCGAAATATTGGAAATCTCAAACACAGTCGGAAATCATCCATCAATAGCAATCTGGTGCGGCAACAACGAAAACCAGGAAGGGTGGATTAATTGGGGTTGGCAAAAGCAATTTAATTATTCATTTTATGATTCCATTGCTGCAGGAAATATGAACCATGAACTTTTCAATATTTACATCCCGCAATTATTAAATGCTACCAGCAAAAAATTATTTTACCTCCCCTCCTCGCCTGCAAATGGTTATGGCCACCCGGAAAGTTTAACAGAAGGCGATTGTCATTATTGGGGTGTTTGGTGGGGGAAAGAACCCTTTGAAGTATTTAATGAAAAAATTCCCCGGTTCATGAGCGAATATGGTTTTCAGGGAATGCCCTGTTATAATTCGTTCCAGGAATTTATCCCGCTTAACCAGATCTATTTCGGCTCATCAGCAGTGAATACACATCAAAAACATCCGATCGGTTACGAAACAATTGAAGAATATATGCAACGCGATTATAAAATACCTGATTCGTTTGAAGATTATGCATATGTATCGCAATTGTTGCAGGCCAAGGGAATGAAAACTGCAATTGAGGCACACAGGAGAAATAAACCCTATTGCATGGGCACTTTGTTCTGGCAATTAAATGATTGCTGGCCGGTTACCAGTTGGAGTGTAATAGATTATTTCGGCAATCGCAAGGCGGCCTATTACACTGTCAAAGAAAAATATGATGATGTAATTATTTCTTCAATTATTGAAAACGACAGTTTGAATATATATGTGATTTCCGATCTGAATAAACAGCTAAATAAAAAACTCTCAGTTCATTTTTCAACAGTGGATGGAAAATTTATCTCAGTGACCCGGTCGGATATTTCCATCCCACCCAATTCATCAGCGCTATATTTTTCAATTCCGTTGGATACCATTGATCAAAATCGCGATTCCGTTGTCGTATATTCCTTTTTCGGTGAATTTATTACACCTGAGGTGCAGGATATTTTCACATTTGCCAAACCTGTGGATCTTCCGCTTTCAAAACCCAAATATTATCTCGAGATAGACACTGCTTATCATTCACTTACTGTTTCAAGCGATGTTTTTATTAAGGGAATGTACTTTTATTCAGAAGAACAGGAACTCAAACTCAGCGATAATTTTTTTGACCTGATACCCGGCACCAGGAAAACTGTTTATTATGAAGAACCGCTCACTGAATTCATACTTTCGCGTATCCAGATCAAATGTTTGAACACAGTTTACGCCAATTAAATTACTTTTGCAGAAATTTCAGACAACATGGCAAGATATGCTGTTTCAGATATACATGGGTGCCTCACCACTTTCAAATCATTAATTGAAAAGATCGATTTGAAAAAGGAGGACGAGCTATACATCATTGGTGATATGATCGATCGTGGTCCCAATGGCAAAGGTGTGATGGACCTTGTAATGCAAATGATTGAAGATGGGTACCACGTTACTCCTATTATGGGGAATCACGAATGGCTTTTTTTACAGGCCATTGATGAAACCATACCTTATTGCTGGGATTGGCGCAGGTATCAAAACTGGATCAAAAACGGAGGCATTACCACTATGATGAATTTTGGATATAAACGCATTGACGATCTCAAAAATCTCGATAAAAAATACGACACCTTCATCCGCAACCTAAAACCTTATGTTGAACTGGATGATTATTTTCTCGTGCACGCTGGATTTAATTTCAAGGAAGAGGATATCTTCAAGAATACACATGATATGTTTTGGGCAAGAAACTGGTACGACACTATTGATAATGAGAAAATAAAAAATAAAGTTATTGTTCACGGACATACTACCCATAGTTACGAAAAACTTGAAGAGGAAATAAAAGAAATGAAATATCCCGCCATAAATATTGACTGCGGTTGTGTTTACGACGTTAAAACAAACAAGGGATATCTATGCGCTCTCAACCTCGATAACAGAGAAATTGTTTTACAGAAAAATGTGGATAGGGAAATGGTTCCTGCTAAAAACTGATTTGCAAGAATAGGGTTTTATACCCTTGTTATTTTTTGAGCCGCTCCAATTTTATTTCAACATCATCAGTTACGCTAATCGGGACCATTTCAGTTTCAATATTAGTTAGTTCCAAACCAAAATCTTCTTGAGTAGGCAAACCCATTGATTTAAATAGTCTGTACCCCTTAACCACAAAATTTTCCCATGTTGTTAATTTATTGTCACTCGCAACACGTGTATTAAGTAAAATAAATTTAAAATCAGCATACATTTTATGTTTTCTCAAACTTGGATAATTGCTTAATAAATCAAATTCACCTGATTTAACAAGGTCCTCTACAATTTTCTTAAACATTACGTTTACCTTATGATCTACCTTAAACCCAAATTTCAACCGCACAAAAAATATTTTTTTGTGAATAATGGCGTCAACGGTGTACGAGGCAATATAAGGATCATTTGAAATATCTACATGCACAAACCAATATA
>JBIOHA010000324.1:0-2928 GCA_044448625.1 Chitinophagales bacterium
ATGTTGGGTTTGGATATACAGTAAATCCAAAAGCATTGTTGTTGGTGATGGAAATAATATTTGAATATTCATAGGATCCGTCGCTGGCAACCATTTGCAGCCTGTAATAATTAATTCCGGAAAATGGATTTTCATCAATAAAAGAATAATTATTTTCCGTTGAACTATTGCCGGCACCTGCAATATTTCCAATTTGAGAAAATGATTGTCCGGTATTTGAGCGCTGAACATTAAACCATTGATTATTTATTTCATTGGCAGTGGCCCAACTTAAAATATTAATATTAGCAGAAACAACTGCTGTAAATGAAATCAATTCAACAGGAAGTACTATAGGTTCGCAATTAATTGTCGCCGTTCCCCCAAAAGAAAATTCGAAACCATTATTTGAAGCGCTAAAATTGTCGACACAAAGAATATAGATCTCACCGGCAACCACATCCATATATTTCACCCATTTATTTCCCAGTGCGTCTTCACTAAGGTCTGCTGCTGCGAAATTTAATCCTGTAGTTCCGTTAAGGGCTGAATAAGAACAACGTGTTGGTGGCGATGTTGGGGGACACGATGATCCGGGCCCCCAGATACCAAAATCAAAATCGTCGCTGCCAACATCCGGGGCGATAGAAAAAGACATAGTGCCGCCGGTTTCTATCTGAAAATAATACCAGGCACTTTGGTGTTCGCCTGTTGTAAGGCAACCTTTGTTGGTAGCATTAAGATCATTTACATCACCGTCAGAATTACTGTTGTCGTCAAATAAGGCTGTTGTGCAAATTTGGGTTGCGGTTATACAATCCTGGTTTGAAATGGTGGTATCCTGCCAGGCGCAAATATTAAAACTTCCTTCTACATCACCGCCAAATTCCCAAACCCGGATCCAATATGTTGAACCTGCAGAAACCAGCGTTGAGATCAAAGGCATCAGGCCTGGTCCGCTATCATCATCACAAGCTATTTCAGTGAGTGTTGAGCAATCAGGTCCGGAATAAACAGCCATTCCACCATCAGTTATTGAACCCGCGGTGGTTTCAAGGGTTAGCGTGCCCGAGATCGTGGCTGTTACGGTATACCAAACATCCGAGCCATTGTAACTTGCGCACGATGGATTTGATACTCCGGCAGTATTGGTTGCCTCAAGATTATCATCAGCGGTTAAAACACAACTTGTATTTATCGGAAGGGTTGTTGCTCCGCAGGGATCATCGTTAACCGGAGTAACCGGTGTGGTATATTCATAAGCACAGATAGAAAAATTTCCTGCTCCTCCGCCATATTTCCAAACCCTCAACCATAAAGTAGCACCAGGTGTTAATCCCGTCATGTTGAGGATGGGCATCAATCCTGCGCCGTCGTCATCGTCGCATTCCAACAGGGCAAGCGATGCACAGGTTCCGCTATATAATGCCATTGCGCCGTCGCTTATTGTTCCAGCAGCAGTTTCAATTGTAAGTGTGCCGGAAACAGGTACTGTTAATGTATACCAGGCATCACGGTTTGTATAACTTCCGCATCCCGGTGCTGGAATTCCTGCGCTGCTGGAAAAACCGGTATTACTCCCTGACTGCAACGTACATGAAGTGCCTACTGTGAGTGCCGGTGCCCCACAGGGGTCATCACTTTGTGAAAAGGCCACGGAGATTGCAATAAGAAATAATGCAGTAAGTAGCGATTTATTCATAGGCCATCTCCCTCGCTCCTTTTTATGTAATTCTTTTCAAAAAAATTAACGTGATATCCCTTGTTCTCCATTTTGGCAATGAAATCAGCTTCCTCAATATCTATTTCCGATTGAATGATAAATTCACTGCTTGATGAATTGAATCTTGGCCGGTCGTCGAAAATTCCAGCAATAGAAGGCCATGCGTCTTTTAATTGCGACTGTTCAGTTATTTCTTCAATACTGAATTTATAAGCGATTGTTTGGCTGTAAGCCCTTAAACAGGTTAGAAAAAACGGGATAAGTAACAGTTGCTTCATGACGTATCATTTTAATCCCACCAGTGAGGAGAAATAGGTGAATATTAAATAAAACGAGGATGATCAGGCAAATGCTTATCAAATATACATGGATTTGCGGTACATGGTTACAAAATCAATAATTTTTTTTCAAGGCAGAATTTCCATGTACTGTTATCATTTGCCAGTTGGGGGGCAGATCGCATTGGGTTTTGCTTTTAGTACCGGCAATCAGTAGTTTAAGGTCTTTGTTTTGAAGGTTTATTGTTCCGTCGGTATGTCCTTTATCATTTAGCGCAACACCTTTGGTAATATTCCAATTTCCACATGCCGAATTAAATGATTTTACTAGTGCATTACAGGTATCGCCGGCCTCCCCCATTGCAGTGAACATTTTTTTGTATTCTTTTTTCCAATGAGGCGAATAGGGTACTCCGTAATACACATTTTTTTTATCGGGACAGGGTTGGGTTCCGCAGCAAGGTTCATCGCATAAAGCACCTATAGAATCATTAATATGTATCCATACTTTTTCACCTGGTTTTAATGGATAATTAAATGTAGAATAAAATGCATCGATAAATTCCTCATTAATATGATCGTTGTGATAATGCGGAACAATAAACTGCAGGTTTGCACTATCCCTGTTTAAATTAAAGATCTTTGTTATAATTGAATCTATAGGCCGCACATCCTCAGTGGCGGGTCCTGTTCCCCGATAAGTTTTACCTAAATAATAATTGTTGTCGTTGCAGGCATCATCACATGGCTCGCCAAAATCTCCGTATCCCGAGCCGTAGATCCATACTGAATCACCGGTTCCTTTAATGATATAAATGTTGGAAGTGGTCCACGGTTCATCGCCTTCGTATATCATGCTGTGCATTACATATAATTTACCTGCTATCAATTCCTCCATACCGTCGATGAGGTTATGCTCGCGGCCGTTATTTTTTTTACAGGAAAAAA
>JBIOHA010000325.1:0-2903 GCA_044448625.1 Chitinophagales bacterium
ATAAATGCAACGAGAAAAACGCCGATCAAAAGTGTCAGCCAAAATCCTTTTGCTGTATAGGTATGATTTCTGAAATAATATATCAGGCAGATAGCTGGAATTACAAGCAATGCTAAAAGATGCACTCCGATAGATAATCCCATCATCAACGCCATAAATAATATCCATCTGTCGGAGTTGGGATCATCGGCATGTGCTTCCCATTTTACAATTGACCAGAAAATGATCACGAAAAAGAAAGTTGCGAGCGCATATACCTCTGATTCAACAGCAGAAAACCAGATCGAATCCATAAACATGCAGCATGACGCACCGATTATTCCACAGAACATAATTATTGCTGTTTGAGACGATGTAGGTTCAGCAATTCCTGCGATCATTTTTTTTGCCATACGGGTAATGATCCAGAAACAAAACAAGATCGCAAAGGCAGTAGAGATCGCAGAAAAGAAATTCGTCATTTTGGGAACATCTTCAGGACTGGCAGCAAAAAGAGTGAATATGCGGCCGAGCATTAAAAATATCGGAGCTCCAGGCGGGTGAACAACCTGTAATTTATATGTTGCTGCTATAAATTCTCCGCAATCCCAGAAGCTGGCTGTCGCTTCCATTGTCAAAGTGTAAACAATTAGGGCTACTAAAAAAATTAACCATCCTGTAATGTTATTGATCTTAATGAAGCTGTTCATTCCAAATTTGTTAGTCGGCCGTAAAGATAAATAATGGAAACAAGTGTGTATGTGTATATGTGTAGAGGTGTAGATGTGTATGGGTGTATATGTGTATAGGTGTATAGGCGTAGGTGTATAGGTGTTGACGTATTCAGGTGTTGAAGTGTTCGGTTGAGGAGATGTGTATAGGTGATGGAGGAGGAATAAGCAATAAGGAATAGAGGAATGACGAGTAGGGATGAGTTAAGAAAGAGGACCGAGTCATGCGGATATCTAAAAACAAGTTCCCCTTTTGGGGGTTAGGGGGCTTAGAAATGAGGCGTGAGGAATCAGGAACAAGGAGTGGTGATAGATTATGAGGAATGAGGATTAAGGAATAAGGGAAACACGAAGCCAGTAGGTTTACTCCCCACATACTCCTTCTTCATACTTCATACTTCTTACTTCTCACTTCTACTACTACCCTCAGCATTCATTATTAGTTTTGATATAAAATGGGACTTGACTACTGGAAAATACTGGGCGGTATAGGGATCTTTCTTTTTGGCATTCAATTGTTGGAAAATTCTCTCAAAAACCTCATGAGCAGGAGGTTTAAGCTCTTTCTGAAAAAACAGACCAGCAATCCGATCAAGGGGATATTCGGGGGGACCGTAGTAACTGCAGTTTTGCAAAGCAGTTCGGCGGTCAATTTTATGGTGCTGGCATTTGTAAGCACAGGAATTATTACGATGCGCAATGCTTTTGCAGTCATCATGGGAGCCAACCTTGGAACCACCCTCGACAGTTGGATAGTTGCCTCACTTGGTTTCAAAGTAGATATTGAAGCATTTGCTTATCCGGTGGCAGGAATTGCAGGGCTCGTGTTGTTCATTTTTGAAAATAAAAACAAGGTAGTTCCCATCTGTCATTTTTTACTGGGATTCAGCTTCCTATTTATTGGTTTGGGATTGATGAAAGATTCAGTGGAAGGTGAAGCCATTAAAAACCTGTTTAACACCTATGCCGATGCAAGCCTTTTTGTTTTTTTTCTTGTGGGATTGGTGGTTACTTCTATCACTCAATCAAGTTCTGCAACAATAGCTATCACATTGAGCATTTTGCACCAGGAACTGATCGGATTTGAATCGGCAATAGCAATTGTGATCGGATCAGAGATCGGAACATCAATTAAATTAATATTAGGCTCGCTGAATGGTGTTGCAGTAAAAAAACGTGTTGCTGTTGGTAATTTTATTTACAATGTTGTCACCTCCATAATTGTATTTATTCTCATTCACCCTATTGCATTGTTTATTCAAAATGGTTTATCGCTGAAAGATCCGCTTATTGGCCTTGTGACATTTCAAACCGGAATGAATGTATTAAGTATCATTATTTTTCTTCCGCTGATAAATCAATTCAGTCATATCCTCGAAAAGTTTTTTAAAAATTCTGAAAAACATGTTTCGCTATATCTTCAAAACTCTACAGCAGCGGTCCCGGAGGCAGCAGTGGAAATATTGGAAAAGGAAACCCGGTTTTTTATAAGTCAGAGCAGGCTTTTCAATTTGCTTGCCTTTGAAATTGAAAAAGAAAACATCGCCCAACCGGAAAAATATGATGCAGCAAACCTCGAAAATAATTTTTATGAAATTTCACCGATCAGCAGATATGAGATGATAAAAGAACATTATGGTGAGATACAGTCTTACTATATTAAAATAAAAACAGAGCGATTAAATGAAAAGATCATTCTTCAAACCGATAAACTGATCGCCTCCGTGCGGAGCGCCATGTATGCTGCCAAATGCATAAAAGATCTTTTCAACGACATGCATGAATTGAAAAATTCATCGCAGGAAATTAAATATGATTACTACAACCAGATGAAGAAGGAGGTGACTGCTTTTTATAAGTTGACAGAATTGGAGGAGAATTCCAGCATGGATGAAATATTCAACAAACTGGTAAAACTCCTCGAAGGAATTCAAAAAATATTTAACGAAAACCTCAATAAAATTTATAGCAGTGAATATGTAAAATCATTAAGCGATGTAGATATTGCAACTTTAATGAATTTTAATCGCGAGATAACCACTTCCCATAAATCGGTGATCATGAGTTTGAAAAATCTTTTGTTGGATGATGAGGGGGCGGAGAGGTTTAGTGAGATACCGACTTATCAAGCTTAAGTAAGAAGTAAGAAGTATGAAGTGAGAAGTAAGAAGTATGAAGTGAGAAGTATGGAAT
>JBIOHA010000326.1:0-2901 GCA_044448625.1 Chitinophagales bacterium
AATTAACTATTTAACTTTACACAACAATTCAACAATTGATGAGAAAAATCCTTTTCACTTTTATCCTCACCACCTTCATTTATTCAATTCAAGCCCAATCAAATTATTGCGGAACCGTGCTCAGTGATGAGCAATTGTCATGGCTTAGAAACCATCAGAATACTTATGTTCATGATGAAAACCGCGGTGGCTCAACCTATTATATTCCAATGAAGGTGCATATCGTAGGAACTGATGACGGGACCGGTTATTATAATCTTACCTACCTGTTTACTGCGATTTGTGAGCTGAATGAACATTATACACCCACCGGTTTTGTATTTTATATTTATGGGGACATAAATTATATCGACGAATCGGATTTTTATGAGCATGGATGGGATGATGGCAGCGATATGATGGATGAAAACAATGTGAACGATCTGCTGAATGTTTATTTTGTTTCCGACCCTGCAGGAAATTGCGGTTATTTTAGCGGTTATGATGATGGTGTTGCTGTGGCGAAATCCTGCGCAATGCCAGGTGGAACAACAATAGCCCATGAATTTGGCCATTATTTTTCTTTGCCGCATACATTTTATGGATGGGAAGGTGATCCACCTGATGAATCAGACCAGGAATGGGTAAACGGAGATAATTGCGATGATGCTGCCGACGGATTTTGCGATACGCCACCAGATTATCTTAATTATAGATGGAATTGCCCTGGGCCATTGCAAACTGATCCATGGGGTGAAACTTTCCTGAGTGATGGCACCCTTTATATGTCTTATTCAAATGACGGTTGCACCAACAGGTTTTCGGAAGAGCAAATGGATGCGATGCGTGAAAATTTACTTGGACCAAGAAACGACCTTTTGGATTATCCTACACCGGTTTATGTTGATCTGACCGGAGTTCCTGAACTTGTAACTCCCGAGGATCTTGCTATTGGGCTTTATCCGAATTATACTTATTTGGAATGGACGCCAATTGAAGGAGCAACCGAATATCATATACAAATTTCTTATAGCAGTGGATTTACTGCCATTGCTCATGAAGACATAACACCAAATAATTTCTACGAGGAAACAACACTTGATCCGGATAAAAAATATTATTGGAGAGTTAAACCGCTGGCTCCCTTAAATACCTGCGAAGGTGTTTCGCTTGCCCGTTCATTTAATACCGGAAGCGAAATGAGTGCCATTGAAGAAAGCAACCTGTTCGATCATTTTGCAATTAATCCGAATCCTGTTATTTCAGGTACAGAGATCAATATTGATTATAACAGCAATAATTCTTCCTCAGGATCTGTGATAGTTTATAATATTGCAGGAGAAATGATCAGTGCAGAAAATATTTCTGTTTTTGAAGGAGCAGGAAAGATCAGCCTTAAGATTCCTGAAGTAAGCGAAGGTATTTACGTTTTGGAAATCAACAACGGCATTGATTCGGAAATGCAAAAAATAATGATAACGAAATAATCCTGACCATAAATAATTCAACCCCGGTTCAACGACCGGGGTTTTTTATTTTCCCGACAATTTTACTTTAAGCAACCTGGTTGTTTTTTCAGTTACTTTGAATCGCTCATCCTGTCTTATTCCTGCCACCCAAATAATTTTTTCACCGCAAAGCAGCACCCTTGTTCTTTCTTTTTCCAATACGCTCAACTTAAGGTCGGTTAATATGTCGCTGACCTTTTTTTTGCCAGGTTTATCAGATTTCTTTTTGGTAAGTCCCAAAGGATAGAGATAATCGCCCGCTTTCCATTTTCTTAATATCAGGGGGAAAGAAATTGTCGCCGCATCAAAATAAGCAACATCACCGCTGTTATTAAATTGCATGTTCATATTAAAATTACTGTACTCAAAATATAATTTATTTTCACCGGCATCAACCGACTTATTTTCTTCATTGATAATTATAATTGAATCATTTGTTGCTTCAAGTGGCAAGATGATCATATTCTTTCTGTCGATTATAACCCGCCGGTTCTTGCTGTAAAACATTTTGCCAGAAGTTCCGAAACAACTTATTATCTGACCGATCTGGTCCTCGTTAAATCCAAATGGATATAATAATTCGTGGAGATAAGTAGATGTTGCCGGGAGAAGTTTCAATGCTGCAACCGGGTAATAAATATCATTGCCCGAAATTTTGACGAGTTTGCTGAGTTTTTTTTTAATTTGTTCGTTGAAAATAATTTCAGCCTCATGAAAATGTTTTATACTCTTTGCCATGGAGCTTTCCAGCGAAGGATTAATTGATTTTAATACCGGAATTATTTCATTCCTGATCTTATTGCGGTGGAAGTCGTTGCTGAGGTTAGAAATATCATTGCGGTATTCAATTTTGTTTTCAACTGCATAATCTTCAATGTCTTTTTTCAGGGCAAACAACAGGGGGCGGATGATATGATTATTTTTTACCGGGATACCTGTTATCCCTCTGATGCCGGTCCCTTTTATCAAATTCATGATAACTGTTTCAATGGAATCATTCAGGTGGTGAGCGGTAGCGATTTTACTATATCCGAAATTCGAACGGATCATTTCAAAATACTCATATCGTAAATTTCTCGCCGCCTCTTCCAGCGATAATTTATTTTCATTTTTGAATTCGATGGTATTAAAGCGCTCACCATAAAAAGCAACATTGTGTTTTTCTGCCAATGCTTTTACAAATTCAGCATCGGTTTCAGAGTCGGTTTCCCGTAACTGAAAATTGCAATGTGCAATGGCAAATTCAAAACCGGCTTTTTTAAAAAGGTCGCATAATACAACTGAGTCGGCGCCACCGCTAACCGCAATTAATGTTTTTTCACCACCGGCAATCAATTGCTCGCTTCTGGTAAATTCGATAAATTTTTCTATGAGTGAAATATTATTCAATGCTGTTGATTATTCTTCATCAAGT
>JBIOHA010000327.1:0-2897 GCA_044448625.1 Chitinophagales bacterium
GTTTCAAAGGTGTAGCTGTCGGTGCCATAACTTGGAGATGATATGACTGCCAGTGTCGCTGTACCACCGAGACAGATCGACGTATCCGATGATGCCACGATTTGCGCAAATGTTGAACAGACCCCAAAATGGATAAATATGCCAAGAAATAAAATTCGCCTCATTAAGTGCGTGGTTGTAGGTTCACGAAACGTGGCGAAAGTTAGCAATAATCGCAAAATAAAGCCAATTCTTTTGCACAAAAAAAAGGCGATGAACAGTCACCGCCCTGCTCCCCAACCTGGACTTGAACCAGGGACCTACTGATTAACAGTCAGTCGCTCTAACCAGCTGAGCTATTGAGGAATATTTCTTGCGAAACGGGATGCAAATTTATTTTCTTATATCAACAATGCCAAAGTTTAATGAAAATAATCGTGGCAGATTGAAAAAAATGACCAATCTCATCAAAAGTTAAGAATTACGACTTCTAAAAGAGCCCCGAATGTGAACAAGTGCCAGTTTGATTAATCTTTACTTTTCTATTTTTCAGAAAAATTTTGCACCATGAGTATTCTCGTTGTGGGAACGGTTGCTTTCGATGCCATTGAAACTCCCTTTGGAAAAACCGATAAGATCATTGGCGGGTCGGGAACATATATCGGCCTTGCCGCTTCATTTTTTTGTTCGAACATTAAGCTGATCTCCGTTGTTGGCGATGATTTTCCTAAGGCCACCCTGCTCAACTTCAATAAGAAGGGGATCAATACAGATGGTGTGCAGGTTGTAAAAGGGAAAAAATCCTTCTTCTGGGCTGGCAGGTATCATCTCGATATGAATACCCGCGACACAATTAAAACTGAATTAAATGTGCTTGCCGATTTTGACCCGGTGATCCCTGAAAATAACCGCAAACCGGAATACCTCATGCTGGGCAATATCGAACCACAGTTGCAGATAAGTGTAATTGATCAGCTGAAAACACGACCGAAATTGATTGCAATGGATACGATGAATTACTGGATGAATAATTCGAGGCCGGCGCTCAATAAAGTTTTAAAAATGGTGGACGTGATCATTATAAATGATGAAGAAGCACGGCAACTGTCAAATGAATATTCACTATTGAAAGCCGTGAAGAATATATTTAAAATGGGTCCGCGGTTGGTGGTGGTAAAAAAAGGTGAACACGGCGCTCTTTTATTTTATGGTGAACAAATTTTCTTTACACCGGCACTTCCGCTCGAAGAGGTTTTTGATCCTACAGGAGCCGGCGATGCATTTGCTGGTGGATTTATTGGTTATCTCGCCAAAACAAAAAATATCACATTCACCAATATGAAACGTGCGGTTATTTATGGAAGCGCACTGGCCTCATTTTGTGTAGAGAAATTCGGTCCACAGCGTTTACTGGAAATTAAAAATGCGCAGGTAAATAAACGAGTAGGTGAATTTGTTGAATTGGTGAAAGTGAGTTTGAAGGTGTGAAAAGAAATAAGCATTCCTTATAAAATTAGAATCACAAATTTTCCGGGTGTTGATTTAATTAATCCTGGATTTCAATAATTCTGCAACTAAAATCGAATATGTATCCCGTCCGGTTGTTGAAAGGTGGTAATAATCAGAAAAATTTTGATGATCGAAGGATGAAAAGCTTTTTATATCATCAATATATACAACGTTCAACTCCTGGCTAATAAAATATTGCAGTTGTTCGGAGGCGGATCTATAATTATTTGAAAATTTTATGGGAGCGGCAACCGGCGGCTGGATATAGATAAGTTTAATTCCCCTTTCAATGCAAATTTCTGCCAAACGCTGATGAGATTTATTTTGATACTCATTTAATGATGGTGTTTTCAACGAAAGCGTATCCTCGCTATTCAATAAAAATTCCTGCTGCATTCCCTTCACAAATTTATTCTGATAACTGCCTTTATACGACATTTCATTTTTTGTTTTTGCTGTAATGAAGCTCATCAGAATTGGTGCGTTTCCCGAGCGCACAAGTAATTCGAATCGCTCGTTAAAATTAAGATCGCCATTGTCATCAAGTAAATCGATGATATTATTTTTTAATTCCGGGGGTGCATCGGTAAATACCCTTGTATCGGCAAGCCTGGGTTCCTGAACGGAGAGATAAGGATAGGCTTCCATTATTATTATAGCAGGTTTAAAATATTCTGTGGTCAAATAATCAATTATCTCGGCTGCCAGTATAGGTTGCAAGCCATTGTAAGCAAGGCAAAAACCGGATACACCACAAATGCTGTCAATTATTTTTATGTTATAATCCTGGCGAGTTTGTGAGCTGCCAACAAAAAGAATATCGCAATTCTTTTGCTGAATATATCCGTTCAACCCCGAGGTGGTTTCAGCCAATGTATTCGAATATTCAAATTTCCACCAGGTAAATAATGAGCCAACAATCAAAACGATCAATGCCGAAATAATAATTTTTTTCATGTTCAGAATTGAAAATAAATAAAATTATGCGTTCCCGATTCACCAAGTAATAAGATCATTAAAATTATCGCCGCCCAGGTTATTGGTGACGTATATACTTTTTTGTACCGGTTCGCATTCAATACTCCCGACTCATAAATTATAAGGGGAACCAGCACTAAAAGATCAATCAAAAAATGATCGATCGAATTTCTGTCACCGGTTAAAGGGAGAATTGCTATTGAAACTGAGCTGCGGGTTAAATGGATATCAGTAAATAAACTGCTGTATAAAACTGCAATATCAGCACTTTGTTCTGCACGGAAACAAACCCATAATAAACTAACCACGATGAAAGTGATTAAAACAGAAAGTGCATGAGAGAGTTTGAGTGTAGTATTTTTATTCCACAACCTGTTGAATAAAACGAATAATGCACCCTTGCCACCCTGGAGCGAAGATTGATTGACAGA
>JBIOHA010000328.1:0-2895 GCA_044448625.1 Chitinophagales bacterium
ATTAATACGCCTTATGAAAAAGTCAATCATTTTCTTCATATATTTAAGCTAGGATATTGTAAGCGGGATTGTCGTGATTTCCAAATTACCATATTATGAATAAACTTTACCTGTCTGTTATTTGCCTGGCAATTTTGTTGTTGAATTTGAGGTTCTCTCAAACAGGCGAGGTGTATGGCCAGGGCATGACAGTTTGGGAGCCAAACCTTACCTCATTTACTGACAATCCTCCCGTTATTTCTGCAGAACTTCTTGCCTTATCCGATTCATCGGTTTATTCACATCCGGAATTTGGCCTGCTGCCTGAAAATGCTCCTTGCACCGATTGCTCAGAACTCATTGACCAAAGAACGCTTAACTCCAGATATTTTATTCAAAATGGCACCAATGGAAATACATTTTACAAGCAAACCGCTTTCGGTGATTTGCATTATTATGATGAATCAGGGAATTTAATTTCGTTCGACCGCCGTCTCAAAAAGATAGCACCAAAGCAATTTATCGCAAAACACCAGGCAACTCCATTAATGCTCGATATCCTTAACGAAGAAACAGCCTATATCGTAAATGGTGAAAAATATATTTTCAATAATGAGCTTACACTGAAAAATATTTTACCTGATGGTTCAATAATTATTTTGGGCATAGCAAACTGGTCGAATAAAACAATTGGTGACCATGGAATTTATATTACCAATGTCTGGCCGGGAATTGATATGCAAATTGCTTTCGAACTCAACATGGTGAAATCGAATTTTATTATTAAAACCTTACCAACAATTACGGAAGGTTACCTCGCCATTACTGATCAGCTTGTTTTACCCTCAGGATATGCTGTTGGATTTGGTGAAGGAACATTTGGAACAATGGGATGGAATGGTGCACTCATCACAGCATCAATGGAGGACAGTTTATATGGTTTTGAAACCGGGAGGGCAATTGCGTATGACAGTAAATTTATTACGGATAAAGACAGCATTGGCATTCACGCTGTCAACCCCGAATATATATATGATCCGCTAACCAATAAACTAACGTATGTTGTTGCTGCCGATTGGCTGAATGATCCGGCATTGGAATATCCTGTTACTATCGACCCCATCGTTACCTCCTCAGCCATGTACGGTTCATTAATTAAATTCAGGTATAATGGTGAATGGTGTGGAGGTGCCACCTACTGTTCATATATCCTGAATGTAAGTCTTCCACCCAACTGCACAGTAACCGCCGCAACATTTTCATCCCAATATATTACTGTAGCTGGTACCTGCGCTTTAACGTGCTGGCTGCAGGATGCAGGTTTCAGAATGTGGTCCGACTCATGTGATACCTATTCACCACTGCCGGTAGGTTATTTCTGGACATGCCAACCTGCGCCTTTTACTGGCACCTGTACGGCGGTTAATTATGATATGACCCAAATGGTGAGTTGCCTTACTCCAAAATGCAATGGTTCAATCCCATTTGAAATGCGAACGAGTTATTGTTATTGCAACGCAAATGGCACCTGCCCTGTTGGTGCCGCAGTTCCCTGTCACCAGATGAATGCGAATTCATGGTCGGTGACCATCACGGGGCATAATCTAGAAACCTTGGGTGATGTAGTTGACGGCAGTGGCGCAGTTACTTACAACGATGCATTTTGCTGCGATGATTTTTTACTCGACCCACTCCCTATGTATGGTGTACCTCCTTATACATTTTTATGGGGTGGATTTGGAGGTGGTGGTTCCACCGGTTCCGATACAACGGTATTTTCCTGCTCAAACGGAACCTACGTTTATACCTGCACCGTAACCGACGCATGCAATGTTGTTCGCGTAGCAACTTTTACTCTTATTGTCGACAACTGTTTATTGCCAATAACGCTCACCAATTTTGAAGGTGAATATAAAAACGGGACGGTTATTTTGGAATGGACAACTGTTTCAGAGATCAACAACGATTATTTTGTTGTTGAGAGAAAAACCGATGGCGAATATATTTCCATAGATGTAGTGGATGGAAACGGACAATCAACCAATGAAACAGATTATAGATCAACTGATGAATCGCCGAAACCAGGTACTGATTATTATAGGTTGAATCAGTTTGATATTAATGGAGATAATAATTATTCAAATCCCATTGCAGTGGAAGTTTTGGAACCGGATATTGTCCCATATCCGAACCCAACCGTAAAAAGCATTTTATTTTCATTAAAAGATCTTGATCCCGGTGAAAGTATTTATATCACCATAAATAATGCAACAGGAAAAATGGTTTTCAGTAATGAACTCCAGTGTTCATCATCTGGATTTTTTACAATTCCTGTTGAATCACTTTCAAGCGGATCTTATTTCGCAACCGTGGTCGTGCCAGGAAAAGATCCATTGCATTTTCAGTTTATAAAGCAATGATCAAAGCTTTCAATTTTTTTATACTTTTATTGAATATTTATTTTATGCATTCTATCATTTATTCTAAACTTTAATTCAACTCTATGAAAACACGATCTCTTTTCTCTACAAGCATTATTTTTTTTATTCTATCTGCTCAATTAAATGCCCAACAAACATTTAATGCACCGGAAATAAAATCATATAATTTTACAAGCTTCACACCTTTTGCGCAAAAAGTGATCAGCAATGATCTAGCAGAACACACCATCCCGAAATTCATTACACATCCTGAATATGGTATACTTCCTTTTAATGCTCCCTGTACCGAATGTTCAGAGATCATCGAAAAAAGAACTGCAAACACCAGGTATTATATAAAGAATGGAACCGATGGTAAAAAATTTTATTCCCAGGCTGCGATGTCTGACCTGCATTATAAAAATGCAAAAGGTGAAATAATTACTATTGATCCCCGCTTGTTTCCAGATCCAGCTAATCCCGGTATATATAAAGC
>JBIOHA010000329.1:0-2877 GCA_044448625.1 Chitinophagales bacterium
ATTTTATACCTTTCACGATAGCATATGAAACCCTGCAAAAAATCCCTGTTCCTCATTTTTATTTTCGTTGCCGTAGCTTTAAATGCGCAACTTCAATGCGACAACGACACCACCGGCTTGGTTTCGCTGGTTGACCTTCAAACCGGATTTTATTTAGGGGAATTCCAGGGTGGACTTTACCACGGAGGAAGCAATGAGATGCCGCTTGGTCATTTGAAAAAAGGAATTAAAATTTCTAAATCAATTAAGCCGCTTGATTCATTGGGAAATGTTGACTGGGTAAATGGCCGGGTGATCATGGCATGTTTTGGCCCCTCAACATCCGTTCAGCCATTTAAACAATATCAACAGGAACTTGATGGCACTGAAGGATTAAATAATTGTTTTGAGACCATCATTCTCAACCATGTTGGCGGAATTGAAAAAATGACCCTCGACAATATAGATTATTGGGAAGAGATCGACAGTGTAAAGCTTATTCCATTTGGAATAACCCGCGAACAAATTCAGATCGGTTGGATGATGAACGGCAGCCGTATCGACAGCAATTATGAAATGCCCCTGCAGGCTGATTCTATAAAAGCAAAATATATTGAAACATTCCAGGCACTGAAAGCAAATTATCCCAACCTGCAAATTTTGTATTTAAGTCCGCCGTATTATAGTGGCTATGCTGATCCATTCGATGAAAATTATGCGGTGAACCAGGAACCATGTGCTTACCACGCAGGCTTCGCAACTAAGTGGGCAATTGAAGACCAGATGATGGGTTCACCGGCATTGAAATATAAAAACCCCGGTGCCATGGCGCCATTTTTAAGCTGGGGGCCACATATCTGGGCCGATGGTTTGCGTGCAAATGAATGGGACGGACTTGCATGGGATTGTGGTCGCTATAAACCCGACGGAGCCGGCATTCATTTAAATGATTCGGGAAAAGAATTTTTGGGCCATATTATTTATGATTTCTTTTTAAATGATACTATAGCAGGCTTCTGGTATAATGATGCAGCAAAATGGGCAAGCTGTGTTCCTTCAGAAAGAAAAGAAAATGAAATTCCACTTTCGGAAAATGAATTAATGATTTATCCCAACCCCAACTCCGGAAATTTTTATATTGCAACAGATCTTTTATTAAAAGACGATTATACTTTGAATATCATTAATCAATTTGGTCAAATAATGTATAGTGAAACTAATATTGTTTCTTCTGAAAAATATATTTCAATTGAAACGGATCTCCCTGCAGGAATTTATTTTGTTCAATTAATGATGCAGGACAAAATAATGGCTAAAGAGTTTGTAGTTAACGGCCGATGAATGAGTATGCAAATGGACAGACCTCGTTGGTTAACCATTTGTGAAACAAATGAAACCTACGAGGTCTTTTCCGGAATATAAAATAAACCCACATTGCGCCGGCGTCATCGCCGGTGATTTCGAATCGCGATCATGAAACTTTCGAATGTGAAATACCTGTAACAAAGTAACGAATGACGAAACACGAATGACGAGTGTATGTATTTTTAAGATAACTTTGAACTAGTATGAAACGATCTCAATTTCGAATTAAATTTCCAATAGCATTCCTCATCGGCATTTATTTCTCCGGATGTGTATATCACTACGCCCCCATTGAGGAAGTGGGTTTTCAGCCACCAGCAACAGAAGATATTGTAATGTATGAGATAAATACTCCGCGGTTTAGTATTACGCATGATTTTCAGGGAATAATTGACAGGCTCGATTCTATTAAAGCACTCGGAATAAATACAATATGGCTGATGCCCATCTATCCGACAGGTATTGTAAATTCTTTTGGCTCACCATATTGTGTGCGTGATTATATTGCTGTGAACACTTCTTTCGGAACCATGGATGATCTGCAATTATTGGTGAATCTTGCACACGAAAAAAATATTGCGGTCATTCTCGATTGGGTGGCAAATCATACTTCGTGGGATAATGCCTGGATAAATAATGATGGTTGGTATACTGAAGATGCGAGTGGAAATATAATAAGTCCGCCGGGCACAACATGGACCGATGTTGCTGACCTGAATTTTGACAACAGTGATATGCGTCTTGCTATGATCGATGCTATGAAATTCTGGATCGAAACGACAAATATCGATGGCTTCAGGTGTGATGCCGCTGATTTTATTCCATTTGATTTCTGGCAGCAGGCAATTGATTCATTAAATAATATTCCAAACAAAGAAATTATTTTACTTGCAGAAGGCGCACGTTCCGATCATTTTACTGCGGGATTTCAAATAAATTATTCGTGGAGCTTCCTTGGCTATGTTAAAAATGTTTTTAATTCCAATACTTCTGTTGCCGCATTATTCACAACAAACGAACAGGAATATAACGCCATTCCTGATGGTGCCAAAAAACTGCGGTTCACCACCAACCACGATGAATCAAATATTGAAACACCCGTTACTTTATTTGGTGGAATTGATGCTGCACTTGCTGCCTCGATAATTACATTTTATTTGGAGGGAGTTCCGTTGATTTATTGCGGACAGGAAGTGGGTGTAAGCAGTTCTTCTGTTTATACCGGGGCGGGTTCAATTAACTGGGCAATTAATCCTGATCTCTATGCAACCTATAAAAAGCTGATGAATTTTTATAATAATTCCGATGCATTAAGAAAAGGAATTTTAGAAACTTTTAACGATACTGATGTTGCCATTTTCAGAAAAAGTTTAAATGGCGAAGAAGCATTAGTGATCGTAAATACAAGAGCATCTGCTCAAATTATTGATGTGCCTTTATCACTTGAAGGCGAATGGACAAATGCAATGGATGAGAGTTCAATTACACTCAATGATAACCTGACATTATCACCATATCAATATTGGGTAATGA
>JBIOHA010000330.1:0-2873 GCA_044448625.1 Chitinophagales bacterium
GACTTAATTGGAAGGAAGAAGTATGAAGTAAGAAGTAGGAAGTAGCAGATTGAGGCTCTCAATGGAGCGGATTGTAGGGGAATGAAGAATAAAGGAATCAGGAACTAGACCATCAATCGACGGACGAATAATTAGCGACAACGAGGGTTAGTTCCCCCTTGGGGGGTTTGGGGGCTTAAACTTTGTGAACCTTTGTGGGCTTAGTGCCTTTGTGGCAAAAAAGCATCATCATGAACAACAAAATAAAAAATGTAAAGACAGCAGCAGAATTTCTCGCCGCAGGCGAAACACCTGAAATATTATTTTGGGTGGGTTGTGCAGGAAGTTTTGACGACAGGGCAAAAAAAATAACTGGAGCCTTTGTCAAAATATTAAACAGCATGGAAATTAAATTCGCTGTGCTTGGAACCGAAGAAAGTTGCACTGGAGATCCTGCGAGAAGAGCGGGAAACGAATTCCTTTTTCAAATGCTCGCACAAAATAATATTGCAGTTTTAAATGGTTATGGAATAAAAAAGATTGTAACAGCCTGCCCCCACTGTTTCAATATTTTAAAAAATGAATATCCCGCACTCGGCGGAAATTATGAAGTGGTGCATCATACCACTTTTCTGCAGCAATTAATTGATGAAGGAAAATTAACGGTAAAAGGCGGAAGCTTCAGGGGTAAAAAAATCACCTACCACGATTCATGTTATTTGGGAAGAGCGAATAATATTTATGAAGCGCCACGGGAAATTCTGCAAAAGCTCGACAGCGAACTGGCAGAAATGAAAAGTTGCCGCTCAAAGGGATTATGCTGCGGGGCCGGTGGCGCACAAATGTGGAAGGAAGCAGAACCCGGAGCAAAAGAAATAAATGTGGAACGCACCGAACAGGCACTCGAAATAAAAGCAGATATCATCGCCAGCGCCTGCCCGTTTTGCATGACAATGATGACCGATGGCGTTAAGCACAAAAACAAGGAAGATGAAGTTAAGGTATTTGATATTGCTGAATTATTAGCAATAGCAAATGAATTATAATGAATATGGGACAGGTAAATAATTTTTCACCGCAATCAAAGGTTTGGATCTACCAGTCGTCACGACCATTTACTGAAAATGAGATCGGCATACTGAATAATAAATTGCAATTGTTTGCTCAGCAATGGACAGCGCATAATCAACAACTCAATGCCATTGGAAAAGTAATTGAAGACAGGCTCATTCTATTAATGGTAGATGAAACACATAGCAATGCCAGCGGATGCTCGATCGACAGCTCGGTGCATTTTATTAAATCGCTGGAAAAAGAATTTAATGTTGACCTGTTTGACAGGACCCTCGTAAATTACATTGCAGATAATAATCTCCAAACTACCAAGCTGAATGAATTGAACGACCTTGTAAATAACGGAATAATAAAAAACAATACTTTGGTCTTCGATCCGCTTATAAAAACAAAATCAGAATTTGATACACGGTTCCGTATTCCTTTGGATAATTCGTGGATGAAAGAATTTATAGGATGGGAAATTTGATATTGATTAAAACTATAATTCGTAATTGATCCTCCTTTAGCATTCAACAATAATAATTTAAAACCAGTCAACGTTACCAGTATATGAAAATACTCCTCTCTGCCTTTTTGTTTTGCATCCTTTCACTTGCAGCATACGCACAAACAAGTGATTCTTCAAATAATAATTACCTGAATGTTTACCTCGACGAGCAATACGGTTACGAAGAATACATTAAAACAGAAATACCTTTTGTAAACTATGTCCGCGACAGGTTTCAATCGCAGGTGCATATCCTAATTACCTCTCAGCAAACAGGCAGCGGCGGATCGAACTATACCATTTTCTTACTGGGGCAAAGCGAATTCGAAGGAAAAAATGATACGCTGCATTTTATTTCGAATTCAATTAATACGTACGACGAATCAAGGGCCGGTGTTGTGCAGGTATTAAAAATGGGACTGCTGCCCTATGTTGCAAAAATATCTTCCACAATTCCAATAAAGATATCCTATACGGCGCCCGAAACTTCAGAAGAAAAGGAAGCGGTGGACAAATGGCACCATTGGGTGTTTTCTATTAATACTTTCGTTAACGCATATCTTACATCGAATTATACTTCTTACAGTCTCTCAGGTGGATTGAGTGGAAATAAGATCACTGAAAAATGGAAATTGCTATTTTCCACTGATGCAAATTACAACACCAATCTTTATGACCTGGGTGATGGTGATACATATGAAAGTTTTAACAACAGCACTTACTCATCGGCGGTTATTGTAAAGAGTTTTAATAAACACTGGTCGTATGGAGGAGCAGCTTCGCATACCACCAGTACCTATAGCAATTACGACCTGAGGGTGGATATTTCGCCAGCTATCGAATACGATGTATTTCCATATTCCGAATCTACCACCAAACTGCTTACATTTTTATTTACTATTGGACCTGAATATCATAATTATACCGATACCACAATATTTAATGAAACTGAAGAATTTTTATTAAGGAACAGATTCCAGATTTCGTTAAACATGACTCAAAAATGGGGAGATATTTCTTTGGGATTAAGCGAGTCGAATTATATTCCTGATTTCGATAAGAACAGTATCGGTTGTTTCACCTCACTTAATTGGAGAATTGTAGAGGGGCTTTCATTTAACGGCTATTTCAATATTTATTTTATTAAGGACCAGTTCAATCTTGCTAAAGGGGATCTTTCGCAGGAAGAAATATTGTTGCAGATAAAGGAGCAGGAAACTGATTTTACATTTTCCACTTACTTCGGTCTTTCATATACCTTCGGGTCCATTTATAATAATATTGTGAACCCGAGGTTTTATGGATATTATTGATGAGTGATGAGTGATGA
>JBIOHA010000331.1:0-2859 GCA_044448625.1 Chitinophagales bacterium
ATCTCGTACCGAATAAATAATATGCTTTTCCTGAATCAATATTATCATTCATATAAAAGGATGCGCCAAGCAAACTTGCTGTAACACCTGCTTCAAATTCTTTCGGTCGTTTATATTGAATGTCGAGCACGCTCGATAATTTGTCGCCATACTTCGCCTCAAATCCACCGGCACTGAACGCGATATTATCAATAAGATCATAATTTGGAAAAGGGAGTCCCTCCTGCTGTCCTGACCTTACCAGCAAAGGACGATAAATTTCAAAATCATTTACATAAACAAGGTTCTCATCATAATTACCACCGCGAATAGAATATTGCGAGGTGAGTTCATTATTAATTACTGCATTTAAAGCCTGAAGAATTGCAGTGAGCGGATCCATGGTATAAGGAATTGATTCCAATTTATCCAAAGGAATATGTTTCATCGTTTCCTTATTTTTTATTACCACCGGGCCCAGCGTTAAACCTTTCAGCTTAACCACTAAAACATAGCGTTCATCCGGCTGAAGATATTCCTTTCTGAAAATCGTGTCGTATCCTGAGTAAGTAAACCTGAGAATAATAGTATCATTTGCAGGAACGGCTATCGAATAATTTCCTTTATTATCGGTTTGCGCATAAATATTTCTGTCGACCACATAAATATTTGCATTCGGCAATCCGAGTCCATCATCATCAGAAACATTCCCATAAATAGTGGCGGTTTGTTGTGCGAAAGAAGAAAGCGTAATGATCGCAAGAAAGGGGACGAAAAATAAACGAAACATTACCACCAAAACGCTGTTTTAAAGATTTTATTTTCGCACTAAAGATTTAATCGTTTTAATTGCAGCCACCGGATCGGGCTCACCAAAAACACCGCTTCCCGAAATAAGAATATCGGCACCTGCATCAAGAATTCTTTGGGCATTGTCGAGCTTCACACCGCCGTCGATCTCGATCAATGCTTTGGACCCATTTTTTTCGATCAGCTTCCTGAGCTTTTGAATTTTATTGATCGATGATTCAATAAAATGCTGTCCGCCCCAGCCCGGGTTAACACTCATCATACAAACAATGTCAATGTCGGCAATTATTTCTTCCAGAACATCAACAGGTGTTGTCGGATTGATCGCCACGCCGGCCTTTGCTCCCATTTTTTTTATTTCGTGAATGGCCGCATGCAAATGTGTGCAGGCCTCGACATGAATTGATATTGAATCAGCTCCCGCATCGCGAAAAGCCTGATATAATTTTGCGGCTCCACGATCATAAGGTGCACATCGAGGGGTAATTTTGAATGGCGCTTCATGGCAGCCACCACAGGAATTCCAAAACTCATGTTCGGAACATAAACCCCATCCATCACATCTACATGTATCCAATCCGCCACCGACGAATTGATCATCTCCACATCCCTTGCGATGTATGCAAAATCGCAGCTTAAAATACTAGGTGCTACCAAATGGCTCATGCGGCAAAGATAGATAAATGGGATGGTTCTGGGTTCTGGGTTCTGAGTTCTGAGTTCTGAGTTCTGAGTTCTGGGTTGTAAAGGTGCAAAAGGTGTAAAGGGTGTGAAACTGCCCACTGCCAACTGCCCACTGCCAACTGCCAACTCTTCCTCCTCCCCATTCTCTACCTTTACCCCTCAATTTAAAATTCGTGCAGATACCATTACAAGACTTTTTCAGGAATCCCGATAAAACCGGTTTCAGGATCTCGCCCGATGGCAATTATGTTTCGTGGCTGGCTGGATATGAAAATAGATTGAACATACATATTCAGAAAACTGGTGGTGGTGAAATTACCAGGGCTACTTCCCAAACCGACAGGGACGTTTATGGATATTTCTGGTTGAATAATGATCAACTCGCTTTTTTAAAGGATAACAACGGTGATGAAAATTTCCATTTATTTGTCGTGCATATCGATGATCTGTCTGAAAAAGATCTCACCCCTTTTGAAAATGTAAAAATTGACATTGTTGATGAACTGGAAGATATTGATGACGAAGTGCTCATCATGATGAATAAACGAAATCCTGTTTTTTTTGATGTCTATAATTTGAATACCACCACCGGCGAATTAAAATTAATAGAAGAAAACCCTGGCAATATCACCGGATGGATAACTGATCATGCTGGCAAAATAAGAATGGCTTCCACAACCGACGGGGTAAATACCAGTTTGCTTTACAGGGATGAAACAACGGGAGCGTTTAATATTATCCTCACAACAAATTTTAAAGAAGGTGTATCACCGCTTTTCTTCGATTTTGAAAATGACAAGACCTATGCGCTTAGCAATTTAGGGAGAGATAAAGTGGCAATTGTAAAATTCGATCCTAAAACAGGAAAAGAAACAGAAATATTATTTGAGCATCCCGATGTTGATGCCGACGGGTTGGGATATTCAAAAAAAAGAAAGGTGATCACCACGGCTTCGTTTACCACCTGGAAAAAAGAATTTAAATTCTTTGATGGAATAGCAGAAAAAAGATTCAACCGCATTCGCGAATTAATAGATGAGGATGCCGAGATCTATATCACCGGAAAAAACCGGGAAGAAAATAAATTTATTGTAAGGACATTATCCGACAAAGTGCTTGGCAATTATTATTTATATGATGAAGTGTCGGATAATATCCGGCACCTTGCCAATGTAAGTCCATGGTTGAAACCGGATGAGTTATGCTCAATGAAACCTGTTACATATACTGCAAGAGACGGGTTTATCATTCACGGTTATCTCACGCTTCCAAAAAATAAAATTGAAGGCCCTATGCCGGTAATTATCAATCCACATGGCGGGCCCTGGGCGAGAGATGGCTGGCACTTTAATCCTGAAGTGCAATTTTTAGCCAACAGGGGTTTTG
>JBIOHA010000332.1:0-2844 GCA_044448625.1 Chitinophagales bacterium
ATAAATAATAAAATATTGATCCAGCAAATAAAATAAAAATCAATTCATTCATTTAATAACAAAAAAAATATTGATAAAAATTAAAATAATTAATTATGAAAAAATACCTACTCTGTCTGTATTTGATTGCATTAACTTTCAGCACACAGACCGCTTTCTCCCAGATATTTGTTTACACAAATAATATGGATGGCGATGCATTTTATACTGATCCTAATATTTATAGCTATTTAGGCCGCGGAATGCTGGCCGAAGGTGGTGGTGATGCCTGTCCAATTGGCTTTACGACAAAAAATTTTAGCACTGGAGATACATGGGAAACTTCTTTACCATGCGTGGTACTTGAATTAATGCCCGATCCTTTTGTGACTATTAATGTTGGATCATTTTCAGCTGACATGCGTATCTCTGACAAAGGTCCGATCTATTGTCGATTTTCTTATAGCCTGGATTCAGGAATAACCTGGGTTGATCAGGGTTTTGATGTTACTCCCGTAATATCAGATTGCGGTGGGGGAACAATGACAGGAACGTGGGATGTTCCGGATTTTTCAGTCATAGATGAGGTATTTATTCGTATTACCGGTTACGGAGCGATTGATACAGGTGGACGTTTGAATGTTACCAATTTCGTAGTTAATGGAACATTAGAAATGATTGATGAGGATGGTGATGGTTACGGAATTTGGATTGATTGTGATGATACAAATCCTGATATACATCCAGGGGCAACAGAAATTTGTAATGATATTGATGAAGATTGCGATGGAATTACATCTGAAGTTACAGCTACAATTACGCCGACAGGTGATATTTATGTTTGTAAACATGAATTTGTAACACTATATGCACCCGAAGGCTATGCTGAATACCAGTGGTTGAAAAATGGATGGATAATGCCGGGCATGACAGCGTCATCTGTTACTACAGAAAAACCAGGTTATTACCAGGTTATTGTTACTGACGCTGAATGCACCGATACTTCTGAAGTTCAGGCTGTGGCATATTTTGACAATCCGTTTGCAAATATCTGGGCGCCTGAGGGATTAGATCTTTGCGTTGATGATTCATTAAAATTAAAAGCGAGTTATGGGGATGATTATATGTGGCAATGGTACAGGGATGGCGAGGCACTTTTATATGAAAATTTCTATAAGATTCTTTGCACCGAACCCGGAGATTATTATTGTGAGATAACCACTTTCTTTGGCTGTTCACGGACAACAGAAACACTTACAGTTATTCATTCATGCAAGCTTGGTGATTTCAATACCGATGAAGATATTATAAAAGCATATCCAAATCCTGCACAGGACAACATTACATTTTATATTGAAACTGGAAATGATTTTGATGCAGCTGGAATTTTAGACATCACAAATATCAGCGGCGAAAAAATTGGATTTGAATCAGTGAATATTTCAAATGGTATAATGGCCCATGAAATGAATGTTTCAGCATTACCGGCAGGAATTTATACTGCACGAATTACAACTGATGAAAATCAATTTGCAACTCAGTTTATTATTTCGAAATAAAATTATACAAAACTGAATTATATGAATAAAGGGGATGCTTTGAAGTATCCCCTTTATTATTTTACGACATTTTAAACAATAGGCATTAAAAAAGGATTGGTATTTTTTTAGCATAAGTAAAAGGTGCTCCGGCATCCTGCGCATTAAGCCTTAGGATATAAATTCCCTCTGCAAGGAGATCTTCTTTCACAATAAATTCGTTGAAATATTCATCCACATAAATTTCATTGTGTAAAATTTCCTTCCCTGCGATATCAAAGCATTCTAAATAATAAATTCCCTTTTTCAAACCGAATGTTTGCAAGGTAATTTGCCTGATGCCGGAGGCATAAGCATTTATTGTATAGGGTGTTGTTGAACTGCAATTTACGGAAACAACGCCTAGGTCTTCAACAGACGCATCGGTGTTTACCAGTTTTAATCTATAATAGGTTTCCGTATAATTTTTAATAATAAATGAATATGAGCGTTCAGTATTTGAATTTCCGGCAGCATTGATACTGGCTAACGTAGTAAAATTTTCTCCGTTGATGCTGCTTTCAAGAATAAAATGATCGGTATTGATCTCCTGTGCTGTTTGCCAGCTAATAACTGCATCTGATGAAAAACATGTCGCCTCAAAAGATAACAACACGATAGGTAATATATGTGTTGTTTGATCGATCAGGGTCCACGTTCTCATAAAATCTGTTGAGCTGAACGGAACTCCTGAAACATCATTTGAAACAGTGTTTACGATCCCACCCACCG
This sequence comes from Chitinophagales bacterium, assembly GCA_044448625.1. Taxonomy (GTDB): domain Bacteria; phylum Bacteroidota; class Bacteroidia; order Chitinophagales; family BACL12; genus UBA7236. Next base: position 2,289 of record JBIOHA010000332.1, read on the forward strand.
GGAATATTTCCCAATCGTCGGCGGCATCTTCATAGCGTTCTGCTTTCAGATCGGATTCCGTAATTGTATTTCCTGCTGCGAGATGTTCAGCATCATCGTAATTAAATTTAATATCACCGGAAGGCATAACGGTATATCCATTGGCATCAATGATCCAAAACCTATCGATCACCTCACTTGAATTATTTGTTACCCCCATGTTTGTCATATTTGTTACACCTGTCGGACGATACGTATCATTATTCCATGTTGGGCCATTATAGGTAGAAAATTCAATATTTCCTGTTCCTGTTCCGGGAGAAGTGATATTGACCGATAAAGGAATTTTAATTCCAGAAGCTGTGGTAAACGGAATGATATAATTTCCCGTTGATGTGCCGATATTCCATTTAATGATATTATTTTCAGCTTCACTGATGATATTTCCTCCTGTGCCTGCGGTTGCCACAGCCGATGAAGCGGCATTGTCAACCACAATATAAACACCGCTGTTCATCACCATATTTACGTTGTTATTGATCACAATCCCAGCCTGGCCAAAACCACTATATGATAT
>JBIOHA010000333.1:0-2819 GCA_044448625.1 Chitinophagales bacterium
ATATTTCTACCGCCCTGTCTGAAACAGCAACTTCGGCTTTGCCCGTTTGCTCAAGCTCGGCAATTTGTTGTTGTGAGAATGAAGAAATGGTTGCCGCAACTATCTTCATATCAGCACCAAGTTTTGGCCCCAGCGTTTTAAAATTTGGTTTTATTTTTTTGGTGATGATGCCTTCACTGTCGGATATAAATTCAATCTTTTTAATATTCACTTCCGACCTGATGAGATCATCAACATGTTCTATCTGGTGACGCACATTTTCATTCAACACCGGTATCATGATCTTAGATAACGGCTGACGCACTTTTATATTTTCCTTTTTTCGCAGTGATAAAACAGTGGATGAAATTTCCTGGGCAAGATGCATGCTCTCTTCAAGATCTTTGTCTATCAATTTTTCATCGTGTATAGGAAATAAAGCCAGATGCACTGAAACATGATCATAACGTTGTGTAACGGTATTTAAATTTCTGAACAACCAATCGCTCATAAAAGGAGAAACCGGCGCCATTAATCTTGCCACAGTTTCCAAACACATATATAAGGTTTGATATGCAGCCAGTTTATCTTCGCTGTTCTCGCTTTTCCAAAAGCGCCGGCGGCTTAAGCGCACATACCAGTTACTCAGATTATCACCGACAAAATCCTGTATCGCACGGGCGGCCCTGGTAGGTTCATAATCGTTAAAACTTTCAGTGCACTCTTTAATTAATGAATTTAGCAATGAAATTATCCATTTATCGAGTTCGGATCTTTTACTGATATCAATTTCCTTTTCAGAAAAATTAAATTCATCAACATTGGCATAAAGAGAAAAAAATGAATAGGTATTAAACAGCGTTCCAAAAAATTTCCTTTGCACTTCAACCAATCCTTCAATATCGAATTTTACATTATCCCAGGGTTGGGTGTTAGAGATCATATACCATCTTGTGGCATCAGCTCCGTATTTATATATTGTATTAAACGGATCAATGGAATTATTTAATCGCTTGCTCATTTTATTTCCATTTTTGTCCAACACTAATCCATGCGACAAAACATTTTTATAGGCGATGGAATCAGAAATTAATGTTGCGATAACATGGAGCGTAAAAAACCACCCGCGTGTTTGATCAACACCTTCAGCAATATAATCAGCAGGGAATTTATTTTTAAATACATCTTTGTTTTCGAATGGATAATGCAATTGTGCATAAGGCATTGCCCCACTGTCGAACCAAACGTCAATGAGGTCTGATTCGCGGCGCATGGGTTTGCCTGATGGAGACACAAGAATAATATCGTCAACGAAAGGTTTATGCAGGTCTAAGCCCCCTGGCCCACCAAGGGGGAAATTAGATCTGTTCAACTCCTCATTCCTCATTCCTAATTCCTTTTCGAATAATGGCAGGAGACCGCCATCGTTTATTCCAGATTTAAATGCCTTTTCATATTCCTCTTTTAATTCTTCAATCGACCCGATGCAAATTTCTTCTGCACCATCATCAGTTCTCCAAATTGGCAGTGGCGTTCCCCAATAGCGTGAACGTGATAAATTCCAGTCGACAAGATTTTCAAGCCATTGGCCAAATCTTCCTTCACCTGTTGATCTTGGTTTCCAGTTTATCGTTTTATTTAATTCAATTAATCTTTCTTTTGCAGCAGTGGTTTTTATGAACCAGCTATCTAAAGGATAATAAATAACCGGTTTATCGGTGCGCCAGCAATGCGGATAATTATGTTCGTATTTTTCAACTTTAAATGCACGGTTGCTTTCCTTTAATTTAATAGCAATTGTTATATCCGGATTTTCCCATTTCGGATCATCGGTATAATTTTTTACGTATCGGCCGCTTAATTCTCCAACGCCGTCAATAAATTTTCCCTGTTTATCAACAAGAGTTAATGTGCCGATATTATTTTGTTTTGCAACACGAAAATCATCTGCTCCAAAACTCGGTGCAATATGAACAATTCCGGTTCCGTCTTCTGTAGTTACAAAATCACCGATAACTACTCTAAAATTATCACCCGTTTCAGGCTGCTGATATGGCATCAATTGTTCGTAGCGCAAACCCGCTAATTCTTTTCCTTTAAATGAGGAAAGTAATTTCCATCCAAATAAATTTTCAGGATTTAATTCATGCACTTTATTTTCCTCCTTAAAGAAAGCAGGAATTCTTTCCTCGGCGAGGATCACACTAATTAATTTTTGTGTGTATTGATTAAATGTTTCGATCTGCACATAAATAATTTCTTTTCCTACCGCAAGTGCGCAATTACTTGGCAATGTCCAGGGCGTTGTCGTCCATGCAAGAAAAAACACCTCATCATGTCCCGCGAATAATCCTACATGCGGAGACGTCATCCCGGCGGAGGCCGGGATCTCACCGGTGTTTGCAATTAACTTAAACATCGCAACAATTGTTGTATCCTTCACCGGTTTATATGTACCCGGCTGATTTAATTCATGTGAGCTTAATCCGGTTCCGGCAGCGGGAGAATAAGGTTGGATCGTATAGCCTTTATATAAATATCCTTTTTCGTAAAGTTGTTTTAATAAATACCATAGTGTTTCAATATAAGAGGTGTCGAATGTTAGATAAGGATCATCCATGTCCACCCAATATCCCATAATATCGGTAAGCTCCTCCCATTGATTTTTGAATGTCATTACCTGTTCGCGGCAGAGCCTGTTGTATTCAGCAACGGAAATTTTCTTCCCGATATCCTCTTTGGTGATCCCCAGCTTTTTTTCCACGCTCAGCTCCACGGGCAGCCCATGTGTATCCCATCCGCCTTTTCTTTCTACCCTATAATTCTGCATTGTTTTATAA
>JBIOHA010000334.1:0-2815 GCA_044448625.1 Chitinophagales bacterium
CATCACAACCAATAATGATAAGTTTAAAAACAAATATAGGTATCGTTAATAAATTAATAATCGTTAATAAATAGTTGATGTGAAACTAGCAGCCCCGCTAAAACACTTTATTTTATTGATGGTTGTATTTCAATCTGCGTTCTGTTACTCACAGAATTATGGGTTTAAACATTATACGGTTGATGACGGGTTGCCAAGCCAGTTTGTATTTTGCACAGAACAGGATAAAGATGGATTTATTTGGTTTGGAACCGATATTGGGCTTTGCAGATATGATGGATTCGAATTTGTAAATTTTACTTCCTCCGATGGATTGCCCGATAACGAAGTATTTGAACTATGGCCTGATTCCAAAGGCAGGATTTGGATAAGCTGTTATAATTCTTCAATCGCATATTATGAAAATGGTATCATTTACAATTCTTCCAATTCAGCATTATTAAAAGATATTCCGAAATCAATTGCTTACCGGACTTTTTATGAGGATAAACAAGGTGATATTTGGATAGGTGGAATTTATTCCGTTGTAAAAATTACTGATAGTACCGCTGAGCAATTAATAATTGAAGATTATAGGGGAAGGGCTTTGATTGATTTTTATACGATTGGACAAGATTTTTATTTATTGGATGCAACGAGGGTTTATCATTGGGAGGATAATAATTTCAAGTTGGTTCGCGAGGAAAATTATGGAAAGAAGCTTGCAAATTTCAATCGCATTATTCTACTGGATTCATTTGGCATTATGTTTAACAGGAGCGCAGAAGTAGTGAAATTAAATTACGATCCACAGCGTAACGTGAAATCTTATCATATTGTCCCACTGGGGTTTAATGTTGTTAAGATCCTGATCAGCCCTGTTTCCAAAGAATTGATAGTTGCCAGCGACGATGGCGTCATTTTCACAGATAGTTCTATGACTTCAATCCACTCAACTGCACTTTCTAATAATGTAATATCCAATTTGAAAATGGATATGGATGGTAATATATGGTTCACCTCATTCGGTAGCGGTGTTTTCATGTTGCCACATAACCGCCCCAATATCATTAATTATAATAACGCACCGATATATGATGTGGTCTATTCTGTGAAGGGTGATAAGGAAAACAATATCATTGCTGCTACCGAATCGGGGTTTGTTTATAAAATAAAAAACAATGAGGCGCAAATTAAGTTGCCCGCATTCAAAACAGGAATAGGAGAAAGAAAAGTAATTGATATCATTGAAAGAAATGACCATTATTTACTTGGAGCAGGCGCTGGCATAATAAAATGGTACAAAGAGACAAATGAATTTGAATATTATAGAATCCCGGGTGCCATCAAAACAATTTCAGCAAATAGCAATAATATATTTGCAAGTGGAACAGGTACGAGCTACTATATCGATAAAGATCTTAAAACCTTTGATACCATTTTAGATATAAGAATATTAGCTTCATGTTTCGATAAAAATGATCTCTTATATCTTGCAACCGGCGACTATCTACTTAGTTATATGAACAAGAAAATCGATACCGTTAAATGGTACGATTTTGAAAAATATGGAAGAATATCTGATATCGAATTTTTAAGTGATAATACTATTATAATTGCCACGTATAACCACGGAGTTATTATTAAAACCAAACATTCACTTCAATTTATATCAAACAAAGAAGGACTTTCCGCCGATCTCTGCCGCAAAATATTTATTGATGAGCATGAACAAATTTGGGTATGTACCAGCAAGGGACTAAATAAAATTATTTTCAACAAGGAAAATGAAAAACTTAGCTCAATTTATGTTTATGAACAAACGGATGGACTGCAATCGAATTCAGTATATTCCGTATTTGTGAGAAATGATACCGTGTGGGTAGGCACCGATGTGGGGTTATCATGGTTTGATTCTGGAATAGATTCAAATAAGATTTTTATTCCTGTTTATATCACAAGTATTTCAGTAAATAATAATGTTTATAAGGATCCTTATACTTTGCCACAATTCAAATATTTTCAAAACCAGGTTGCTATCGATTTCACAGGAATCTCCTTTATAAATTCTGGAAATATTACTTATGCCTACAGGCTTGCCGGTATTGACCAGGTATGGAGCTTCACTAAACAAAGGGCTGTGCAATACAGTAAATTAAAACCCGGTGATTATATTTTCGAAGTATATGCATTTGATTCCAAAGGAAACAGGAGTAAAATAACCGCCAGTCTGCAATTCTCCATTCAACCTGCATTTTGGCAAACAGTATGGTTTAAAATATTAATCGCGATTTTTATTTTGATCGTGATCGTTTTAATAGTTTTGCTTTGGATAAAAAATATCAGAACAAAGGCATCTGAAAGGTCGAGGGTAGACAAACAACTTTCAGAAATAAAATTGGAATCTATCCGGTCTCAATTAAATCCTCATTTTATTTTTAATGCCTTGAATTCTGTTCAGAACTTCAACATTAAAAATGACACCAGGCAGGCGCAAAAATACCTTTCCGATTTTTCGAAGCTGATGCGCAAGACCCTTGATCATGCCAAAAAGGATTTTATTCCATTGGAAGAAGAGATAGAGTATCTCAATAATTACTTGGCGCTCGAAAAACTGAGGTATCGCGAACAGTTTGAATTTATAATTGAGGTGGATCCAAAAATAAATATCGCGGAACTGCTCATCCCAACGCAGATCATTCAGCCTTATGCTGAAAATGCCATACACCATGGATTAAAATATCTTGAATATGGTCATGGCCAGCTAACGATCATTTTCAGTGTAGAGAAAAAGCATTTAATTTGTACTATAGAAGATAATGGAATTGGTATTATC
>JBIOHA010000335.1:0-2787 GCA_044448625.1 Chitinophagales bacterium
ACTTATTATGGAGGTGACCATTGGGATTATGTGCACCATTGTGCTGCCGACGACGATGGAAGCATATATATAGGTGGTCAGTCCGGCAGCGATGATTTGGCAACACCGGGTGTGTGGATCGAAGTTAATTATGATGGCTACGATGGCTTTTTGAGCAAATGGACCGCAGATGGTGAGCGTATATGGTGTACTTATATTTGCGGAGATGGATCTGATAATTTAAATGATATAGAAATTGATCATGATGGGAACATCATTTTCTGCCTAAGTGCCGATGATAGCTATGGCCTTGCCACACCCGGCGCATTCCAGGAATTAAATAATGGAGAAGGAGATGCATTAATTGGGAAGTTAACACCATTTGGTGAGATCATATGGGCAACCTATTATGGTGGTAGTGGTGGAGATGACTTGAATTGCGTTATTGTAAACCCCGACAATTCACTTATTTTTTCAGGCACAAGCGATAGTCCGGAAAATTTATCAACCGATTTTGCTTACCAGGATACATTGAATGGAGATGGTGATGCCATATTAACAAAATTCAGTGAAGAGGGAATGCGGCTCTGGACTACATATTTTGGTGGGCCGGGACCATTTTATTTTACAGGTTTTTTCGATATGGTTGTTGATAGCATTGGAAATATATTCGCAGTTGGTGATTCAGAAGATACAATACTGCCAATCACTCCCAATGCTTATCAGGATTTTTATTCAGGTGATGCTGATGGAATTATCGCGAAATTTGACAGCAGCGGTATATTGCAATTCTTAACATTTTATGGAGGAACAGAATATGACCGAATACACGCACTTGAATTCCTGAATGATACCACTTTAATTATTGCAGGAATAACTGCAAGCGATAGCAATATTATTTCACCAGGAGCATATGATGTTATTTGCGGCGAAAAAGACGGTTTACTTGCTTCATTCAGCAGCGGCTGCAGAAATCCTTTGGCTTCAATAAGTCCTGACGTTCATTTATGTAAAGGTGATACTGTTACTATTTCGGCCTCAGGTGGAGTATCCTATGAATGGAGATCTTCTACTTCGCTTTTAGTTTATGATTCATCATCTGCTCTTATATTTCCAATCGAAAATGAATTAATTATTTGTGGAATTACGGATTCATTCGGATGTACTGTATATAAATCATTGCGTGCTTATGTTCAACAATCTGGCAATGCTTCAGAACCTGATTCTGTTTGTAGTGGTGATTCAATTCAGGTGCATGCAACAGGTGCGGTGAATTACAACTGGGAACCTGCAGAATATTTCAGCGATCCCACAAGTGCTGATCCTTATGTCTTTCCTACTGAAACATTTCTTTTTTTCGTTTATATGTCAGATTCAATTGGCTGTTTTAGTAGCGACAGTGTATTCATTATTGTAAATCAACTTCCGGAAATCACCGGTTTATCTGATACATCTATTTGCCTGGGAGATACAATTCAATTAAATACTTCCGGGGGAATTGCGGCTGAATGGTCGCCCACATCCGGATTATCCGATCCTCATGTGTATGATCCGTTTGCATTTCCAACTGCAACCATTGATTATACACTATCAATAATTGATTCACTTGGCTGCACAAATAGTGAAAGCATGTCAGTAATTGTATTTCCATTACCGGATATTCCTGAACTCTATGTTTCAGGAGACACGATCTTTTGTGATGCGACGGGAAGTTTGCAATGGTATTTCAACGACATTGCCATTGGCTCAGAAACAAACCAATTCATCATTCCACAATTCAGCGGGATATATTCGGTTGAAATAACAGATGCAAATGGCTGCAATGTTTTCTCAGATAATTATTATTACCAATATGTTTTGATTGCAAATAATTTTAATTTATCAATCAGCATTTTCCCCAACCCGGCAGACAATTTATTAAACATTTATTCCGGAATACCTCTATATGGATATGATCTATTTACCGCATCAGGAGTAAAAGTTGAAAATGCAAGAATGGTCGCGGAAAGAATTACAATTAAAACATCACATTTGCCGGAAGGCCTCTATACGCTTCTTCTATTGCTGGATAATAAACAAAAGGCGGTAAATATCGCTATAACACATTAAAATTTAATTCGATCCGCGTTTTGTGTCCCAGCAGTGTCTTCACTTCCATTAAAAAATAAATTAATCCAGTGAGACGCTGCTGCAGGGTGACCCAGAACTCATTCCTATACCGCAACCAATCACTATAAGGCGCTTCACCAAAAGTATATAAAAAATGGGTGACAGGATAAATACCCTGTTCTCCGGTAAAGTAAAAGCGGGCACTTGAATGAATATATTCTTCAGGGTTTAAAACCAAACCAGCTTTCACCGGATTAAAATGAATATAATTTAATTTTTGCTGTAAGAAGGCATAATCATAACAAGCTATAGCATCAAACGAAGGTTGAAATACTTTGTGATGATGGTTACGCAGTTTATCTTTTTCTGAAACTCCTTGCTGCATTATTTTCAGGAGATCAGTTCTATTTGTTTTTTCAGCCTCTCAACAATATCGTACGCCATAAATCTCTTAGCGTTTCCTATTATCTTATCAATTGATGTACTATTTTCAGGAAGATGAATGATGCTGTGTAAATGATTGGGCATAATTACATACCCTGATAAGACAATGCCTTTTTTCTTTAATAAATCAAACCAATTATATATTCCATCATAAAAAGATGTAATATCAAATAAATTAAGCCATTTATAATTAGTGAAAGTGCAGAAATAGTTTACACCGGTTTCCGGTTTTTTTGTTTTTACGGACATACAACC
>JBIOHA010000336.1:0-2749 GCA_044448625.1 Chitinophagales bacterium
ATATAAAGCAGATCAACAACCCGATCCAACGGAATTAAACATGACAGAAGGATATACTGCTATCCAGTTAATGGATGGCGCTTTATTTAAATTCAACCAGGATATTATTTTATATTCCACCAATGATTTTAATGAATATGAAGATGTTCAATTCATCAACAGGAAAAATTATACCGCAGGAACTGACGGAGCATTTGTAGTAAATGCATTTAATAAAATTGATCAGCAATTAATTTTCAGCGAGGCCCGTATAAAATCAAATTATCTCATCAAAGAAATTTCAGCAATAGATCCATCAAAGAAATTTTTGGTAATTGAAGATGCATTTATTTTACCTGATGGGTTTAAACTGGTTTATGATAAATATGAAGGTTCAAACAATGAATATGGGTTTTGGTATGGCGATCTCATTTTAGAAAACAATAATGGAATTGAGCTCGCAAGAATTGAGGCTCCGGTTATGTACGACAGCAACCCTCTTGCTACTGTATATCAAAATGAGATAAGGCAAAATTCGATCTCCTATGTAATTGAACAAAGCGGTAATATCTGCGTACTGAAAATGATTATTGAATCAGCCTGGCTCGCATCGCCAAACAGGATATATCCAATAACAATAGATCCAACCGTATACGGGGCAACAGCCACCTGGACCGGCGTGCAGGGAACTGATTACACACCGGTATTTTGTTCAACTACTTTAAGCGTTCCCACACCGCCATTGGCATCATTCACCGGTTCATCCGTGTATTGGGAATTTGTGGCTTCCGGTTTTGCCTGCTCGCCTTTTTGTAAAATGAGTTTCATGGAAATAAGAATAAACACGTTGTGTGGAAATAGTCCTAACGACCTTGGTGTTTGGGTTTGTTATCCCTGTAACACTGCTGGAACCTGGTCACCAACCTTGGATGATGCAACAACGGCTGCTCTGGTGTCCTGCGCTGCGGCCAACTGTAGTTCAAGTATCGATTTCAACATTTTACACAATCAATATCAGTGCAATACTCCTGGCGGTTGCGTTACCACCTGTGATTATTTGCAGAAATTCGAAGTAACCATTGAAGGTGAAACAGGTTACGGATTAGAAGTTTGCAATGGATTTGACGATGATTGTGATGCAATAATTGATGAAGATATTGTTGAAATGGCTTCAGTCTCCGCCGGAGGACCAACCACATTTTGCCAGGGAGGAAATGTTTTATTAACCGCAACATATACCGGCGCCACTATTCAATGGAAAAAAGACGGAGTAAATATTTTAGGTGCAACTTCATCTACTTATTCTGCAGCTACAAAGGGCAGTTATACCTGCGCAACAATTAGCCCTTGTGGAGCAGCAATATCCAACAGTATTTTGGTAAACGTGTTAAAAAATCCACCCGCTTCAATTACCGCAGGTGGAGCAACAACATTTTGCACAGGCGGTTCAGTTGTTTTAACTGCAAATGCCGGCGCAGGATTATCTTATCAATGGTATAAAGGTGCAACAGCAATTGGCGGGGCAACTTCAATTAATTATACCGCAACAGCAACAGGAAATTATAAATGCCGTGTTACAAAAACTGCAACTGGATGTTTTAAGAATTCGAATGCGATTTCGGTTTCGGTTCCGTGCAAAGAAGGTGAGGAAATATCCGCATCATTTAATATTTACCCGAACCCATCATCTGGAATTTTTACTATTTCCGTTGAATTAAATGATAGGGCAGATCCGGTTACATTATTTCAAATATTCAATCAGCCTGGAGAATTAATTTATTCAAAGGAAATAAATTCTGCAAATGGAAAAATTAACGAAGTCATTGAAATTAAAAACATATCATCAGGTGTTTATTTAGTGAAAATGCTGAATAAGGATATTCAGTTTGAGGAAAATTAAATAATAGAATAATTTTAATACCACACTTATGAGAAAATTATTATTGCTGATATTCTACTCTTTTTTATTTATTGATTTTTTGTTTTCACAAGCGCCGGGAATTGAATGGCAGAATACGATTGGGGGTAGTTCAACTGATGAATTGAGATCCATTCATCAAACGTCTGATGGGGGATATATACTTGGAGGATATTCATTTTCTGGAGTTTCGGGAGATAAAACCGAACTAAACATTGGTGGTTATGACTATTGGGTCGTAAAATTAAACAGCAGCGGCGTTATCCTATGGCAGAATACGATTGGCGGTAATTCCTTTGAAACTCTTTATTCCATTCAACAAACATCTGATGGGGGATATATACTTGGAGGGTCTTCATTTTCCGGAATTTCAGGCGATAAAACCGAAGCATCTTTAGGTGGTTATGACTATTGGGTCATAAAACTAAACAGCAGCGGCGCTATCGTATGGCAGAATACCATTGGGGGAAGTTCCGATGATTTTCTTAGGTCTATTCAACAAACCTCTGATGCGGAATATATACTTGGAGGATATTCATATTCCGGAGTTTCCGGCGATAAAACCGATGCATCTTTAGGTGGTTATGACTATTGGGTCATAAAACTAAACAGCAGCGGTGCTATCGTATGGCAGAACACCATTGGAGGTAGCGAAAGTGATTTATTAAATTCAATTCAACAAACCTCTGATGGGGAATATATACTTGGAGGATATTCATATTCCGGAGTTTCCGGCGATAAAACCGAAGCAAACCTAGGTTATGCGGATTATTGGGTAGTAAAGGTAAACAGCAGTGGCTCTATCGTATGGCAGAACACCATTGGAGGTAGCGAAAGTGATTTATTAAATTC
>JBIOHA010000337.1:0-2748 GCA_044448625.1 Chitinophagales bacterium
AATGCTGGATTTACCGAACCGATACTATATGTAACTGTATCCGATAAATTCATTAATTCAACCGGAAGTGCACAAAGATTTAAATCGTGGGAATATCCTAATCCCTGATTAGAACATCCCATTACCAAAGCTGCATCAACAACATCTATATTGCTGTCATTATTTGCATCATTACATATTTCAGCAATGATGGTATTATCTAAAATTTCGGCTATATATTGATTTACGTCAACAACAGTTCTTGAGGTATCAAGATTTAGATCACCTAGGTCATGCCATCCATTGCAATTTCCTTCACAATCAACATGGGCAGTTCCCCAGATCTCGCCAAGACAATCAATATATGTGGGACAAATATCAAGTAATTCAACGCTGATCTCACCGGCAAGGTCGCGGGTTATTTGCATACATCTCGACTGCCAGTTGTTTGATAAATTCACTTCAACCCTTCCTTCTATATCCGGATGATTTTCCCAGTTCACCCTTGCAACAAATGTGTAAACTCCATCAGGAACATCTGTTATGTCGATCCATTGACCACCGGTTCCTAAACCGTAAGCATCGTAACATCCTGCAGAAATTCCCATATCAGAACAATTATATCCGCCTGCTCCACAAAGATCCAATACGCAAAAACCGTTTTTATGTCCAACAGGCATTTCGTTTCCTAAAGTATCATACAATAAATATTCGCCATAATCCTGGTAGTGATAGTGGCCATGACATGGATCAAATGTGACAAATGGATTCTCGCCAAACTGCCCGATATGATAATCGAGTTCACCGAGTTTTGCACCTTGATACCAAATCTTACAATGGTTCTTATGCCTGGACCGGTTAACGAACCTTCATCAATATAACATTCATTGTTCCAGTCGTCAGCATCAATTGTTCCTAACTGAAAATCACTTCCCCAGCCTGTTCCGATTTCGCCGTCAAAATAAGTTGGATCTAAATAAAGGTCAGCACCCTCCGGGCAATCAGGATTTCCTGGATACATACATGATCCATCGTCTACCATTGCCAATGGTGAATAATTACAGGCATATGGATCGATACAGCCTACGGGCTCACCATTATAGGTCAATGTCCATTCAATTTCTTCTCCGCTGCATTCGGTATCCTGATCACCTATCCTTATCCAGATATGCGCACCTGAAACCAGGTTGGTGATCACCCTGGATTGTGTGCCGCAATAATCATCGTTGTATCCATATGTTCCTTCGGCCAGTTCTGTCGGCACAAGTCCAACACAGTGGTCGTATAGATAAATTTTGGTATTGCATGAGTTATCCGGATCGCAGGTTGAGATCTCATAAAACCCGGGAGCGGGTGCCGTGAAATCATACCAGTATTCTGGATTCGGTGCGGTATACGATCCTTCAGTTATTACAACTGCATTATCGCAATTTTCACCATCAGCAAACAGCGAAATTGTTGAAGCTGTCAGCAACGTTGTTAGTGTTAAGGAGATAAATAGAGGAGTAGATATTTTTATCATAATGGTTGATTTTCCCGAATAAATGTAAAAAGATTGTTTGGGATTTCAAAATAGGCTGGTACTGCCATGATGTTAAATACCTGGAATGTCAAAGAGGCATCAGCATAGGGGAGCGGGTTCTTAAATGCGGTAAAACACTTCCAACCCTTCAGTTCAAATTTCAGATCAATTTCAATTCTGCAGCCACGGCTTCAATATTTTTAGGAGAATTTCCTATGAATATTTTTCCATTGAATAAAAAGACCGGGCGCTTTAAAAAAGTATATTCTTCTAAAATGTATTTTTTATAATCTTTTTCAGTGAGCTTTTTTTCGTTTAATTTCCATGCCCGGAATTTTAGGGCAATACGACTGAACAGCGATTCATAGCTCCCTGCCAATGCTTTCATTTCATCCAGTTGCGCTTCAGTTATCGACTGGGTTTTTATATCCTGCCAATCGAAATTGTATTTTTTTATTTTCAGCTCTTTCATGATCCTTGCGCAGGTATCGCAGGTGCTGAGATAGTATAATTTTTTTTGCATGGATAATTACTCACTGCAGTGATGTTATTGTTTACTTCTCAGGTATTCTATCATATCCTTTATGGTGGTTTTCAGTTCGAAGGTTTGTTTCCAACCGGTGTCGTTAATTAATTTTGTAGAATCGCCATAAATAATAGGTTCATCAGTAGGGCGCAACAACGACTGATCAATTTCAATAACCAATTTTTTTGCGATCACTTCTTCAATTATCGGAATGATCTCTTTTATTTCATATACTTTGTTGCCGCTGATATTATATGCTTCACCCCATCTTCCTTTTTCTGATAATAAGATCAATGCGTTCACCAGGTCACGGACATCGGTGATGGCACGCTTTGTTTTTAAATTGCCCACTTTTAATTTATCGATCTTTCCAATTTCGATCTGATGGGCCCGCATCGTGAAGTCGGCAACAACATCATTGGTTTTTCTGGGACCAGTGGTATTAAATATTCTCGCACGTATGGTTCTTATTTTATCGTTCTGATAATATTGGAATGATAAAAGATCTTGTCCCACTTTGCTCACACCATATGGATGTAATGGTAATAATGCAGTATCTTCCTTAACAGGTGTATTTTCCGGCGTAAGTGATGCGCCGTATTCGGCACTGCTGCATGCAACGATCACAACAGGATCATATTGCTTATTCTTTTTCTGAACATATTTAATTGATTCGAAAATATTTATCGTACCGGTAATATTTGTTTCCATTGTTTCCTGC
>JBIOHA010000338.1:0-2731 GCA_044448625.1 Chitinophagales bacterium
ACAATAAATTAATTTTTACTGATAAATTTGTTAAGTACTGATGCGCAATTTTATACTGATATTATTTCTTTCGTCATTTAATTTAATTAAGGCCCAGTTTATTCCTGTAAACAATATCCCTTTTGAACAATTCGGCGAAACGATAACTGCGCCGCTAACCGGTGGAATAAATTCCGTTCAGCTATCCGACATTGATATTAATAACGACGGAATAAACGACCTTTTTGTTTTCGACAGGGGTGCATGGGCACCAATTCCGCTGCTGAAAGATGCATTTAATAATTATACCTATGCCCCGGATCTCATTAATATATTTCCTCGATTGGAAGATTGGGCGTTGTTGAGAGATTATAATTGCGATGGCATCCAGGACATTTTTACATATTACAACGGATCGACAAAAGCATTCAAAGGTGTAATTACAGGCGGGGATCTCTCATTTGAACTGGCAAAAAATGTTTTGGAATATAATGATGATGGTGGAGGCACCACGCCATTATATACCAGCCGCACCGATATTCCCGGAATTATTGATATGGATAACGATGGCGATATTGATGTGCTTTCATTTTCAGTTTCAAATACCACCATCAGACTTTATAAAAATATTTCCGTTGAATCGGGATATAATTGCGACAGCCTGATATTCGAATTGAATCAATTTTGTTGGGGTGAATTATATGAAGGATTATCATGTGAAGGCGGCGATCTTTTTGTTGTATGCAAGGGAGGGGCAGATAATGAAGAGGCGAATGCAAGAGAATTACATATCGGCTCAACAATTTTGCCCTTTGATAAAGATGGTGATGGCGATAAAGATGCAGTAATTGGAGATAATTCATGTACTAACTTTGTTTATTATCGCAACGGCGGTTCACCGGATTATGCACAAATGGTTTATAAGGATCCAGAATTTCCTTCAAATACCGTTAGCTATGATTCACCAACATTTCCTGCAGCATATTTAATCGATGCCGACAATGATGGCGACCAGGATCTTATTGGAAACACCAACGACGATATGCTTGGATTAAATACACAAAATCTCTGGCTCTACGAAAATTTAAATACTGCCGATACTTTTGATTTTGTTTTTAAGACCGATACTTTTCTCATCAGCCAGATGGTTGACGCAGGCGGATTTTCAAAACCCGTTTTCTTCGATTATAATAATGATGATCTTTTGGATATTGTTATCGGCATGGGAAATAGTTATGGAAAAGATGAAATAATAAGACATGGATTATATCTCTATGAAAATATTGGCACTTCATCGCTCCCCTCCTTCCGTTTAATTTCAACCGATTTTGGCGGATTAAATGCATATCCCCTGTTGCATCTTGCTCCCGCATTTGTTGATGTTGATAACGATGGCGATGATGATATGTTTTGCGGTGATATGATTGGCAATATTACTTATCTCGAAAATTTGGGTGGCCCCACTGGCGATGCAAATTTTGCTGGTCCTGTTTTCATTTATGCAGCAATTGAAGTTGGTAGTTATTCAGCTCCCTGTTTTATTGATATCGATAAAGATGATAAACCCGATATGATTGTGGGCGAACAAAATGGCAACCTGAATTATTTTCATAATACGGGAACAATTTCAGTCCCGGTATTTACTTTGGAAAGTGAAATTTGGGGAGGAGTAGATGTACGCAAAACAGGATTCATTACCGGCAACTCAATGCCATTTATGTATCGCAATGAAAATGATTCGCTGTATTTACTGGTCGGTTCATTAAGCGGATTTGTTTATGAATACAATGAAATTGAAGATGCTTTAGCCGGCGAATTTTTTGAAGCTGATACCAATTACCTCAATTGGCATGTAGGACCTTATTCAAACATTAATGGTGCAGATTTTAATAATGATGGGGAGATGGAATTTTTAGTTGGAAATGAAAGAGGCGGGTTGCAAATATTTGAACGCGATCACAATATTGCTGTTGATGATTTTGAAAAACCGGAGTCGCTGTTAATATTTCCAAATCCTGTTGCTGAAACTTTGAATATTAAAATTACAACTACAGAAAATATTGAAGGCAACCTCGAAATATTTAATTCCACCGGTGAACTTATATTTCACCAAAAAATATCAGAGCCCGCAATTTCCATTAATTTAAAAAATGTTATTCCACCTGGTGTTTATTTTATCTCAATTGTTGGGGAGGAAAAAGTATTTTCTTCAGGTTTTATCAAATTGTAAGCAGTAAATCATCCAGCGTGTTGTCATTGCGAGGGATTAGAAGAAACTGCAAGCATCGAAGCTCGATCTTGCAATCCCGAAGCAATCTCATCGCGCAGAAGATTGCACTCCGGTCCTAAACAGATTGCTTCGCTTCGTTTCACTTCGCTCGCAATGACAATCCCTCTGGGGTCATTATCCGTTTTTTTTCACACAGTTCCGATTCAAAAAAAATCCGTCCTTTATCCGCCTGATCCGCTTCATCCGCGCCTGCCTGCCGTACGGCAGGTTCCTGTATTTACTTCTTACTTCCCACACCCACTTCTTACTTCTTACTTCCTACTTCTTACTTCGCTCCTTACTCCATGCCTAATTTCATTTCTTCAAAAATCCTCCTATCTTTATTGCACTAAAACTCAACAACATGAAAAATGTATTTACCATCCTCCTTATCACTGTTGGTATTTTCTCTGCAAGTGCCACCGTTACTTCCGATCCGGTAAAAGCCACTATGGATCAGAACATGGTGATTACCCTGCCGGT
>JBIOHA010000339.1:0-2721 GCA_044448625.1 Chitinophagales bacterium
AAATACCCTATCAAAAACTTGATCTGCCAGGTTTTGAACCAAAAATATATTTGAACTAACCAAAACCTATTAGAATTAAAAAAGTCTTAGATCCGAAGCTTTGAGACAGCCTCGCTACTTCACAATTCTTTCTGAGTTTAAATATGAGAGCAATCTTTATCCACATAACACATCATCCTCTGAAAAATACTTTATAGAAATATTTAAATGTTTGCAGAAATTATCATTAGGAGGATTGTGGGTAGAATAGATAACGATCGATTTATTTCTGAACTGTGTTATCTGCAGAAAGACACGTCATCTCCGGCACGGAGAGGGAGGAATGAGGAAGGAGCGTAGTGATTGGCCCGAGTTGGAACTGCCCACCGCCAACTGCCCACTGTTTCTCCATGAAGTAAAAGACCTCGTAGGTTTCATTTACTTCGTAAATGGTTAACCAACGAGGTCTGTCCACCGCCTACTGCCAACTGCGACTGCCAACTGATTCCTCATTCCTCACTCCTTATTCCTAACTTTGCCCCAACTATTCGCCGCTATGAAACATGTAAAAATTCCCGTTTGTTTATTCTTAATGCTGCTATTTGCAAACGCATATCCCCAGCTTACATTAAACTGTTCAAACGATTCGTTGGGATTAATTCCATTAACTGATCTGGGCACCGGATTTTACGGGTCGATAATGGGTGGATTATATCCGGGAGGAAGCAATACACGCCCATTCCTGCACGAACAAAAAGGAATTGAAATTTCGCAAACAATAGAACCGCTCGACACTACTGGTGCTGTTAATTATGAACAGGGAAAAATATTGTTGATAGGCATGGGGGGATCAAATGCATCGAATGCATATAATATATTCACCGACACCATGCAAACACATGATTGGGCCGGAACAAATCCATGCATGAAAGCCAATGGTTTATTTTTCGGCGGTAAAGACCTGCACGATATGATAGATACAACTTCAACATTTTATTGGGATGAACTGCAGGATAGATTATTTAGTCGCGATGACTCATGGGAACAAATACAGGTAGTTTGGATGCTCGAGCAAAGTGAATTTAATACCGAGGTTGTTGAAGATTATGTTGATTATGTTGCCGAACAATATATAACATTAATGCATCGCATGATCGATACGATGCCTAATTTAAAAATAGTTTATTTAACCGGCTTTCATTATACAGGATATACCCATCCCAATCATGAATTATATAATTATCTCGTTGAGCCAAAAGGTTATTGGGGAAATCTCGCGATTAAAGAATTAATAGAGCGGCAAATAAATGGTGACCCTGAATTAATTTTTGAAGGCCCGGGAAGGGTTGCACCATTTATCAGCTGGGGACCATATTTCTGGGCTGACGGAAATAATCCACGCGGCGGCGATTTTTTAGTATGGCCCTGCGAAGATTATCGCGATGATGATACAGGTGGCGGATTTCATCTGGAAGAAACAGGAAAATATAAAGAAGCAAAAATGATCATGAATTTTTTTGATACCGATACAATTGCGAATTGGTGGTATAAAGATGATCCGCGATGGGCGGCATGTACAAATACCGGAATGAGAAATTCAAATGATCATAATATTTATAATGACCCTGCAGAAACTGCCATCAATATTTATCCTCAGCATTCAAAGGATAAATTAACTATTGAAATTCCCATTGAGTTGGAAGGCGATCTTGATTGTGCCATTTTTAATGTAAATGGTGAAAAGATTTTTGAAGATGAGGCGCATACTGATATTTCCTATATCTACCAGTTAAATATCAGTAATTATCCGGAAGGGGTTTATGCGTTTGTGATCAATTCGGATGCGGGGGTTAGGAAAGGGAGTTTTATGATAGAGTGAAAAAAATTATATAAGATTATATAAAATGAGTAATGAGTAATCAGAAATGAGTTTGGTATGTATGTTAAATTTAATTTATATTCCTCATTCCTATATTTCTCTTTCAAGAACTTACCGGCTGGTGTCCTCACCTGCCGGAATTCGCAGGATGATTTAAATCATAATCTAATATAAATGGAAGAAACTTTTATAAAGTCTGTTCAGAAAATATTTCACAATTATAAAACACTTGCTGAAAAAGCCATCGATCAGATAGGCGATGATGCTTTTCATATTCAGCATGATGAAGAAAGCAACAGCATCGCTATCATCATGCAGCATATGGCCGGCAACATGCTGAGTCGCTGGACAGATTTTTATATTTCCGATGGTGAAAAAGAATGGCGTGTACGCGACAATGAATTTGTTGATACAAAATTATCCCGCGAAAAATTAATTGAATACTGGGAAAAAGGATGGGACTGTTGTTTCAATATTATAGATAATGTAACTCCAGACGATCTTCAAAAAACAATATATATCCGCAAAGAGTCGCATACAGTCATTGATGCCATCAACCGGCAACTCGCTCATTATTCCTATCACGTTGGGCAAATTGTTTATTTATGCAAGATGTACCGGAAAGCCGATTGGAAAACACTGTCGATTGCGAGAAAGAACCGATGAACAGCCGATGAACGGCCGATGCTGGATGCTTGATGCTGGATACTTGATGATGGACGCTGGATACTTGATACTGGATGCTGGATGCTGGATACTGGATGCTTGATGTTGGATGCTGGATGCTGGATACATGATGCTGGATACTGCGACTGCCAACTGAGAGACATAAGCACAAGTGGAAATCATTCACTACTTCATAC
>JBIOHA010000340.1:0-2694 GCA_044448625.1 Chitinophagales bacterium
ATGGAAGGCTGTTCAAATTCGCATTTCTGGCATTTCGCAATTCGCAATTCTCAGAGATATTTGCCACGGATTACACGGAAAACACGGATTTAAAATACTTGGAAAATTAATGACAGAGAGGTGGTTGGCTGTTCAAATTCGCATTTTTGGCATTCCGAAATTCGCAATTCCGTTCATTTCGCATTTTTTATCATTTCGAATTCCGCAATTCTGAACGGTCTGTCCAATTCGAAATTGAAAATCCGAAATTCGCAATTCTTATGATTTATATTTGTGCTCCAATTTAAAATTATGGCTGAAGAAATACGGAATCTCGAACCTGTTCAGGTATGGAACAATTTTGCCGACATTAATGCGGTGCCCCGTGCATCAAAACATGAAGAGCGGATTATGGCATTCATGAAAAAGTTTGGTGAATCACTGAAATTAAAAACGGTGGTGGATGCTGTGGGCAATGTTGTAATTTATAAACCGGCAACCGCTGGGATGGAAAATAAAGCCACTGTTATTCTGCAATCACATCTCGATATGGTGCATCAAAAAAATGCGGATACGAATTTTGATTTCAGCACACAGGGAATTGAAATGGTTATTGATGGTGACTGGGTGAAAGCGAAAGGAACAACCCTCGGTGCTGATAATGGAATTGGTGTTGCATCGATAATGAGCTTGTTGCAATCAACAGAAATTCAACATCCGCCAATTGAAGCGTTGTTTACCATTGATGAAGAAACGGGAATGACGGGTGCATTTAAACTTGAGCAGGGATTATTGCAGGGAAAAATACTTTTGAATCTCGATACCGAAGACGACGATGAATTTTCAATTGGCTGTGCCGGTGGAATTGATACCAATACAAGTTATAGCTATTCCACTTCTTCACCTACTACAAATTCAAAAGGATTTATGATCAGCGTAAGCGGTTTAAAGGGTGGGCATAGCGGGGTTGATATACACCTGCAACGGGGAAATGCAAATAAAATAATGAACAGGTTGCTGTATCAATGTGAAAGTTTTGGGTTGCAGATCGCAGAAATTGACGGAGGCAGTTTGCGCAATGCGATACCACGTGAATCGTTTGCAAAAATTACAGTGAACGATGAAAAATATTTAGAGGAATTTGAAAAACGATCATCTGAAATAAAAAAAGAATTTGCGCTGCAGGATGAGGGATTAAAAATTAATATCACAGCCATTGAAACACCAATTCAGGTGATGAGTGTTTCAGATACAAATAAAATTACGACAGCGATACAATCGGTTTTTAACGGTGTTTATGCAATGAGTTCTGCAATTCCCGGCCTTGTTGAAACATCATCTTCATTTGCAAGGGTACAGGTAAAGGACGGAAAATTTATAACCCAAAGTTTACAACGTTCGTCGGTGGAAAGCGCAAAATCCGATGTTGCTTTTTCTGTGGGCGCTCCATTTAAATTGATGGGTTGCGAAGTAGTGCATACAGGTTCATATCCCGGCTGGCAGCCAAATCCAACTTCAGCTATTTTAGAACTGCTGGAAAAAAAATACGAACAATTGTTTGGAGCGAAACCAAAGGTGATGGCCATTCATGCTGGGTTGGAATGCGGAATTCTCGGCGAGCGATATCCGGGATTGGACATGATATCTTTTGGCCCCACAATAAAACATCCGCATTCTCCCGATGAAAAAGTAAATATTATGTCTGTTCAAAAATTTTGGAAATTCTTATTGGAAATTTTGCTTGATTTTCCTGAAAAATGAATTTCGTCATCTGCATGGACATGCAAATAAAAAGAAATTCTATTCCCGCATTATTTAGATCCGCCCGATATTATTCGACTTCAAATAATTAGCAGAGAGGGCATGTACTTCCCTGATCAGTTTATTTTTCATCCTGATATTTCTGAAAAGGAATGCAGGGATCAGTAGCAACAAACCTAAAACAACAACTGTAATTTTCAATGTTGTATAAAATCCGAACAATTTATCAACTGTGAGGTCGTTGTTGAGTGTGATCCGGGTGTTTAAAAT
This sequence comes from Chitinophagales bacterium, assembly GCA_044448625.1. Lineage (GTDB taxonomy): Bacteria > Bacteroidota > Bacteroidia > Chitinophagales > BACL12 > UBA7236. The sequence continues at coordinate 2,011 of JBIOHA010000340.1, forward strand.
TACTGTGTCGGTGGTGATCCCGCCTCCGGGCAACCAAATGGCAAGGCCTATCAATGCGATCAAAACCAGGTAACAAATTACTTCGAATAAAAAAAGCACCCCATTGCCGAGGGATGCAAGAAATGGAGAACGGCCACTCATGTGTTCTACTTTTTGTATCACCTGTACAGCATCCACAGGTGTTGAAACGATTGCTTCCATAATAATATCTTTGTTGGTGAATATTTATTTTTAAAAAATTGATATGCGATCACGGGTTTATTCCTCCCCCGGTTAAACATCTGCATCATTCTGCCGAAACGCCACACTTTGGGAAAATTATAGTACACTTTTAATTACCCCGAAAAATATTTATTCATAGATGTTTGAAGTAATATTTCCCTCTGGGTGGATCAGGATTTGGTTTAACTCCCATTTCATGCATTCAGTTTTTTAATTTCATTTCTTAACCAGAATTTATATTTATAATAAACTACGAAGATAAAACAGACAGCAATTATGCCTAAACCAACAACGGATGCAAGCGATTTATCGGTAATGAATGGAATGGAAAGCTTATCGATAAATATGCAGACCATGAGGAGCACAGCCGATCCACATTCCCAGAATATAACCCTGTTGTAGAATTTTATTTCAGCGACGTCGCGGGTAGAACGCCTTTCAAAAATATCCCAGGCAAGATAG
>JBIOHA010000341.1:0-2680 GCA_044448625.1 Chitinophagales bacterium
GTGTTGAGTTTAATACAACAGTCAACGCAATCACGCCCGGTCAAAGCGCAGTCTTCTACGAAGGCGACGATGTGATCGGTGGCGGAAGAATTCTTTCCGGTTTTAATTTGCACAATGCATAGAAATAATTGCGAGATAACGCCCTCTCTTTCCAAAAGAGAGGGTAAGGGGTGAGTCTGGAGGTGGGAGACTTCTTTCCGGATTTAATTTGCACACTTCGGGGTCTCACGCCTCGTGAGGCTCCGAAGAAAGGTAAGCTTCCTTGTTCACTCATAGTAAGGCTTCGAGCCAAGGCAAATGCAACGACTACAGGCATCCACTCAATTTTTCGTAATTTTATCACATGAATGCTCCTTTAGTCGCCTGTCTTGCAGTTACGACTATTCTTTTTTCAATTTCATGCACACATCAGTCGGTGGAGGATGATTTCATTCCCGCATCTAACTACTATCCATTTCGCACCGGCAATTTTATTATTTACACCGTTGATTCAATTCAATATCACGAAACACAACCAACCGACACTTCTCATTATGTTGTGAAAGAAATGATTGCGGATACTTTTTACGACAATGAAAACAGATTGAATTACACGATCGAGCGATATGCAAAGAAAAATGATACCGGCTCGTTTTTCCTGCAAAACATTTGGGCGGTGCTGGAGGTGAATGGCAGAATTCAGAAAATTGAAGATAATTTGCGGTTTATTAAACTCGTGTCTTCAGTGAGGCAGGATGAGACCTGGGAGGGCCATGCATATCTCGGCGGACTTGATGATATTCCAGTACCGGAAGAATGTAATAACTACAGTTTTCTGGAGGATTGGGTATTTGAATACAGTTCTGTTGCTGAACCATTTCAAATCAATGAATTTTATTTTGACAACACGGTGACTGTTGAAGAAACAGGCAGCTTAAATTTGTTAGAATATAATTATGCAAAGGAAATCTACGCAGAAAATATTGGGTTGATTTATAAAGAATTTTATCATTATACCGATGACGATATTGATTGCCCTGAATGTTCATGGCTGGAGCATGTGGAATGCGGGTATAGTGTGGTCATGAAAGTGATTGAGTTTTAATATGGAACCAAGAACCAAGAATCAGGATTGTTTTGAGTATTGAGCAAATTTTCTTGTTGTTCGAAATTATTATGAAATTGATAATCACAAAGTCTTCCCCTTGGGGAGCCTGCCCGACCTCTGGCGGGAAGATTTAGAAGGGGCTAGAACCAGGAAAAAAGCAGCAGTATAAATTTAAAGCATGAAAAGAAAATTATTATTTTTATTTAGCATAACTTTTATTGTTGGACATATTTATACGCAGGTTGTTGATCGTGGTGCAACATCTGAATATATGATTGATGGTGTGCATGTTTCAGGTGCATTGACGTTACCACAGGAAGCAATCGATAAACTGGAAATCATTACAGGCCTTCCACCGTCGTATGGAGATAATGGATCCGGCTTGGTTATGACACCGCAATTCACCAATAAATACTGGATATTCTTCACAGATAAAATTAATTCTCCTTATTCCAAAAATAATCCGCAGCAATTTTTAACACAGCGATCGATCGACAGGCGGAAAAAATCAAATATAGGTATTTTTGAATCTGACCTCCCGGTAAATACAGCTTACATCGAACAACTAAAACTGCTGGGTATATCAGTGGAAGCATATTCAAGATGGATGAATGCAGTCACCGCTCATCTAACGGAGGATCAAATAATTCAAATTGCGCAATTGCCATTTGTAAAAGAAATCTCCGTGGTTAAAAAATATATTACAACCGACAGGGAATTACAACCTGCGGAATCAACAGCATTTTATAAGTCGGGTGAGGAAACAGATATTGAAAGTATTTATGGAACAGCCGATCGACAGATCACAATGATTAATCTTGATACAATATTTGATCTTGGTTTTACGGGAGAAGGGATGATCATCGCACAACTCGATGCCGGTTACTTTGGCGTAGATACGGCAATTAAATTTCAGAGTTTGTGGGATAAGGATCAGATAATTGGATTTTATAATTTCCCTGATCATAATAATCAGGTATTTAATATTTATTCCGGCTATCACGGTTCATGGGTATTAAGTGTAATGGGCTCTGATGTGCCGGATGAATTCAGCGGTACTGCCCCCGATGCAGAATTTTATTTATACAGAACTGAGATTGCTGACAGCGAATATGTTGTCGAAGAAGATTATTGGATGATGGCCGCGGAACGTGCCGACAGTATGGGAGCAGATATTATCAATTCATCATTAGGATATACCGAATTTGATGACTCACTTGAGAATCATACATATGCAGATCTTGATGGAAATACAACATTGGTAACAAAAGCTGCAGATATGGCTGCACAAAAAGGAATATTGGTTTGCAACAGTGCCGGTAATAACGGTTGGGATGCATGGCATTATTTGAGCGCTCCTTCAGATGGCGACAGTGTATTTTGTATTGGTGCAGTTGACTCAGCAGGTTTATTTGCCGGGTTTAGTGGTTTTGGGCCCTCTGCTGATGGAGATGTGAAACCAAATGTTGCGGCAATGGGAGTGAATACTGCCTGCTATGATCCGGGTGGATATGTTGCATATTTAAGTGGCACCTCTTTGTCATCACCCGTAATTGCCGGTGCCTGCGCTTCATTATGGTCGGCATTTCCAGA